>NZ_JBWKZA010000006.1:142504-331110 GCF_059424045.1 Pseudomonas sp. GW456-L12 | reverse complement strand
GTCCCCGCCGTGCCACCCTCGCCGCCACCTTCGGCGTAGGACAGGTAGACCAGACGGTCCTGCTTGAAGTCCGGCGACAGCACCACATCCAGCAAGCCACCCTGGCCCTTGGCCCAGACCTGCGGCACGCCGCCCAGGGGCGCCGAGAGCTTGCCGTCGGCGCCAACCAGCCGCAGGTTGCCTGGACGCTCGGTCACCAGGATGCCCTGGCGGTCCGGCAGGAACGCCAGGGCCCAGGGGTGATCCAGGCCTTCGACCAGTGGGGTCACGCTGAGGGGGCCCAGCTCGCTCTGCAACTGTTGACTGGGGGCGGCCGCGACCGGTAGCGCACTGCTCAGAAAAAGACTGGCACAGACGGTTGCCAAGAGGGTTTTACGCAACATGCACGATTCCTTCTGTCGATAAAAAGGTTTCCGCCCGGGGCCGGCATCGGCCTCGGGCGGTCAGCGTTTATCGCTGCTGTTGGTTACGCGGTGGGGTCACGGGTGTCGGATCGATGATCCTTGGCTGGGTGATGGTGCGCGGGTAGCCGTTGCCGATACCGCCGTTCTCCAGGGTCGGAGGGCGTTGCACGGGTACCGGATTAACCCCACGGACAGCCGGGGCGCTGGGCTGGGTGCCCTGCATGCTGTTGGGGTTGGCCCGGCGAATCGGGCTGTTGTAGGGGTTGTTGTTGCTGCCGGGCAGGTTCTGTGCCAACAGCATGGCGGACGTTGGGCTGCTGCCCGTATGCGCCGCCTGGGGCGCGGCGAACACCGCAGTGCTGGCCCCGCTCATCAGTGCAAAAGCGGCAAGACCGCGAAGCAGGCTGTTCATGGCGACCCTCTTGGATGGCGACGAGTTATCGCATTCGAGTCCAGGCTACGTCGCGCGTTCGGCCTTGTTAATTAAATAATCCGTCAGACATGTAACACGAGTTATCGGCTTGCCCATGCAGCCCAGCAGCCCAGGGAAACTTTCGCGCCGCGCCACGGGTCACCTGAAAACCAGTCGCTGCATGGCGATTCCACAGTCAATACGGGGACAGGCTCATGGCACGGGCAATCTGGAAAGGCGCGATCAGTTTCGGTCTGGTTCACATTCCGGTGGCGCTGGTCTCGGCGACCTCCTCCCAGGGCGTCGACTTCGACTGGCTGGACCAGCGCAGCATGGACCCGGTGGGTTACAAGCGGGTCAACAAGGTCACCGGCAAGGAAGTCGGCAAGGAACATATCGTCAAAGGCGTGGCCTACGAAAAAGGCCGCTATGTGCTGCTCAGCGAGGACGAGATCCGCTCGGCCCACCCGCTGTCGACCCAGACCATCGACATCTTCGCCTTCGTCGACAGCCAGCAGATCCCGCTGCAGAACATTGACACCCCCTACTTCCTGGCCCCCGACAAGCGTGGCGGCAAGGTCTATGCGCTGCTGCGCGAAACCCTGCAGAGCACCTCGAAAGTCGCCCTGGCCCTGGTGGTGCTGCACACCCGCCAGCATCTGGCGGCCCTGATGCCGCTGGAGTCGGCGCTGGTGCTGGTAATGCTGCGTTGGCCGGCCGAGGTACGCAGCCTCGACGAACTGGCCCTGGGACCGGAGGTGGCCAAGCCGGACCTGACCAAGGGCGAGCGGGACATGGCCAGGCGCCTGGTGGCGGACATGAGCGCCGATTGGCAGCCGGAGGAATACCGCGACAGCTTCACCGACAAAATCATGGCCCTGGTGGAGAAAAAGGCCCGGGCCGGCAAGATCGAGGACGTGGAAAGCGCCGCAGGCGAAGAGCAACGCCAGAGCGCCGACATCATCGACCTGACCGAGATGCTCAAGCGCAGCCTGGGCGGCAAGTCCAGGAGCAAGGCGCCCGCCAGCCCGGACAAACCCGGCAAGGCCGCGGGCAAACCCGCGACAGCCAAGAAAGCCACTAAGCGATCCCGTGCCTGAACCGCGCGGCTCGCCATACAAGGTAGTGGGTCATGGCCAAATCCCTGAGTGAATACCAGCGCAAGCGCAACTTCGCGATCACCTCGGAGCCGGCGGCGGACAAAGCCTCCGTCAAATCCACCTCGGCCCTGCGTTTCGTGATCCAGAAGCACGATGCGCGCAACCTGCATTACGACTTTCGCCTGGAACTGGGCGGCAGCCTGAAAAGCTGGGCGGTGCCCAAGGGCCCGAGCCTGGACCCCACACAAAAACGCCTGGCGGTGCATGTCGAGGACCACCCGCTGAGCTATGGCGATTTCGAGGGCAGCATCCCCGCCGGGCAATACGGCGCCGGCGACGTGATCGTCTGGGACCATGGCGTCTGGCAACCCCATGACGACCCCGACGCCAGCTATCGGGCGGGCAAGCTCAAGTTCACCCTGATCGGTGAGAAGCTCGGCGGCGACTGGGCCCTGGTGCGCACCCATATGCACGGCAGCGGCGACAAGGAACAGTGGCTGCTGATCAAGGAGCAGGATGCCCAGGCGCGACCGAGCGACGAGTACGACGTGGTCCGGGCCCTGCCCAGGAGCGTGCTCAGTGGCGCCACGGTGGGCGACAACAAGAGCGCCAAGTCCCAGACCACAAAAAAAGCCGAGAAAAGACCATCGGGGAAAAAAGCCGTGGTCCTGCCGCAAAGCCTGGCGCCGCAGCTGGCGACCCTGGTGGACAAGGCGCCCAGCGGCGACTGGCGCTACGAGATCAAGTTCGACGGCTACCGGATCCTCGCGCGGATCCAGGACGACGAGGTGCGCCTGCTGACCCGCAACGGTCACGACTGGACCAGCCGCCTGCCCCAGCAAGCCAAGGCCCTGGCTGCCCTGAAGCTCAAGGACAGCTGGCTGGACGGCGAAATGGTGGTGCTCAACGACGAAGGCCTGCCGGACTTCCAGGCGCTGCAGAACGCCTTCGATATCGGTCGCAGCGTGGACATCATCTATTACCTGTTCGACGCACCCTTTCTGCAGGGCGAGGACTTGCGCGAAACGCCGGTGGAAGAACGCCGTCAGGCCCTCAAGCAGGCGCTCGGGCGCAAGTTGAGCAAGGTCCTGCGTTTTTCCGAAGCCTTTGCCGCCCAGCACCACGACATCCTCGAAAGCGCCTGTGCCCTGTCCCTGGAGGGGGTGATCGGCAAGCGGGCCGGCAGCCCCTATGTGTCGCGCCGCAGCAGCGACTGGATCAAGCTCAAATGCCGGTTGCGCCAGGAGTTCGTGTTGGTCGGCTATACCCGCCCGCAAGGTTCGCGCAGCGGCTTTGGCGCCCTGCTGCTGGGAGTCAACGACACTAGCGGGCTGGTGTACGCCGGCCGGGTCGGTACCGGTTTCGACCAGCAGACCTTGAAGCAGCTGCATGAGCGGATGCAGGAACTTGAGCGGGACTCATCGCCCCTGGCCAAGCCCCTGACTGCGGCCCAGGCCCGCGGCGTGCACTGGATCGAGCCGCAGCTGGTGGCCGAAGTCGAATTCGCCGAGTGGACCCTCGAGCAGGTGGTGCGCCAGGCGGCGTTCATCGCTCTGCGCAGCGATAAGCCGGCCAGGGAGATCGTTCGCGAGCAGCCGCAGACCTCCAAGGCCGTCGAGACGCGCAGCCGGGGCACGGCCTCCCGTTCGGATAAGTCGGCCGCTCACAGCGTCGCCGGGGTCAGGATCACCCACCCGGATCGGGTCATCGACCAGCAGTCTGGCACCACCAAGCTGCAACTGGCGCAGTTCTACGCCAGCATCGACGAGCAGATCCTGCCGCACCTGCGCGACCGGCCGGTGTCGTTGCTGCGGGCTCCTGAAGGGGTGGAAGGCGAGCAGTTTTTCCAGAAACATGCCGAGCACCTGGCCATCCCCCATATCCGCCACCTCGACCCGGCGCTGGACCCCGGCCACGCGCGCCTGATGGAAATCGACAGCACTGCGGCACTGATCGGCGTGGTGCAGATGGGCGCCATCGAGTTGCACACCTGGGGCGCGACCCACGACCAGATCGAAACCCCGGACCTGTTCGTGCTCGACCTCGACCCGGACCCGGCGCTGCCCTGGAAAAGCATGCTGGAGGCCACCCAGCTGACCCTTTCGGTGCTCGATGAACTGGGTTTGCAGGTCTTCCTGAAAACCAGCGGTGGCAAAGGCATGCACCTGATCGTGCCGCTGGCGCGCAAGGCCGACTGGGATACGGTCAAGGGTTTCGCCAAGGCCATCGCGCAATTCATGGCGCAGCAGTTGCCAGAGCGCATCACCGCGACCATGGGCCCGAAAAACCGGGTCGGCAAAATCTTCGTCGATTACCTGCGCAACACCCGTGGCGCCAGCACCGTGGCCGCCTATTCGGTACGGGCCCGCCCCGGGCTGCCGGTCTCGGTACCGATCGCGCGGGATGAACTGGGCGATGTCCGGCATGCCCAGCAGTGGAATGTGGCGAACCTGAGGCAACGCCTGGAGGCCCTGCCCCGGGATCCGTGGCACGGCTACGCCCATCGGCAGCGGATCACCGCGAAGATGTGGCAGCAGTTGGGAGTGGACAAACCTTGAGGACGTGATCGCGGGCCAGCCTCGCTCCTGCCACGGGCTCGTAGGCGCGAGGCTGGCCCGCGATCAGGGGCAAATCAGATGAAGATGAACAGTAACAACAGCGCAGCGAAGATCGCCCACTTTTCCAGGTAATAAAGCTTGCGGTTGCGCTTTTTCAGCTCTTTACCACGCAGGCGGATCTTGTACAGCTTGGTGAAGGCGCGGTTCAGGCCCCCGGTGCGGTCGCCGACATCGTTGGGCGAACCGGCGGCGGCCATCACGGTACGGCTGAACCAGCGGTTGAAGGCGGCGGCCCAGCGGTACTTCATCGGCCGCTCGACGTCACAGAACAGGATGATGCGGTTCTGCTCGGTGGTGTTTTCCGCGTAGTGGATGTAGGTCTCGTCGAACATCACCGCCTCGCCGTCGCGCCAGTGATAGTGCTCACCGTCAACATTGATGTAGCAACCGGCGCTGTTGGGCGTTTCCAGGCCCAGGTGGTAACGGTAGGAACCGGCATAAGGGTCGCGGTGGCGCACCAGCTTCGAGCCCGGCGGCAGTTCGGCGAACATCGCCGCCTTGATCGAGCCGATGCTTTGCACCAGCTCGGTGGTCCGCGGGCACAGCTTCATCGCCGAAGGGTGGCTGTCGCCGTACCACTTGAGGTAGAAGCGCTTCCAGCCGGTCTTGAAGAACGAGTTGAAGCCAACGTCGTCGTACTGCTCCGAACGCTTGATCTCCCCGGCCCTGAGCAGGCTCTGGCCCTCGGCGCGGATTTCTTCCCAGTGGACCTGCAACGGGCTCAGGTCGGGAAAGTCGGCCGGATCGAGGTACGGGCGATTGGGGATCTTCGAGAACAGATAAAGGAAGCAGTTGATCGGGGCCAGGAAGGTCGAGTGATCACTCAGCTGGCGGCCCAGTTTATGGCGCACGCGACCACGCAGGTGCACATACGCGATGGATAAAACGTAAACAGCGGCAATGATGAGTTTCACGGAAATCGTCACATGTCAGAAGAGAACATACTGCGCCCCCACGTGGGCCACCTGGGCCGGGGTCATATGCAGCGTCCGAAAGCGATAAGAGGTCCTGAAGGCACGTCCTTGAGCCCATGCCAATGATGGCATGTGGCAACTGGTCGGCATTTTAGCCACAGTTTGTAACCAAAGGTTAACTCCGATTTGTGAAAATGTGTCCGTCCGCTATGCCACGACCTAAGTCGCATTGCCCGGGACAAATCCGCAGCGGCAATTTTTACAACGCCTGACGTTTACCGGCCTGGATGAAAAATCCGTAGGTCACTGTCATACAACTGCCGGCGCACATATGCGACAATGCGCGCCAAATTCCAACATGACCTCCCACCTTTATTGCCCAGCAACTTGGCCATAGCGTCCAGATGTTGCTGTCTACTTATGCTCGCTGGCTCGACCCTGGCTCGACCCTGGCGAAATGGAAAAGCTCCAGAATGCCCCGGGAATGGCCCAAGAGCCCACACGATGCTCGCAACCCCTTGATAGGTAAAGTAATTGATCTCCACAGCTAACATCACGATGCAGTTCGGCGCCAAGCCGCTATTCGAGAACGTTTCGGTCAAGTTCAACGGCGGCAACCGCTATGGCCTGATCGGCGCCAACGGTTGCGGCAAGTCGACTTTCATGAAAATCCTCGGCGGCGACCTCGAGCCGTCCGGCGGCCAGGTCATGCTGGAGCCGAACGTTCGCCTGGGTAAACTGCGCCAGGACCAGTTCGCCTACGAAGAATTCACCGTGATCGACACCGTGATCATGGGTCACGAAGAGCTGTGGAAGGTCAAGGCCGAGCGCGATCGCATCTACTCGCTGCCGGAAATGAGCGAAGAAGACGGCATGGCCGTGGCCGAGCTGGAAACCGACTTCGCCGAGATGGACGGCTACACCGCCGAGTCCCGCGCCGGTGAACTGCTGCTGGGCCTGGGCATTCCCCTGGAACAGCATTTCGGTCCGATGACCGAAGTGGCTCCGGGCTGGAAGCTGCGGGTCTTGCTGGCCCAGGCGCTGTTCTCCGATCCGGAAGTGCTGCTGCTCGACGAACCGACCAACCACCTGGACATCAACACCATCCGCTGGCTGGAAACGATTCTGACGGCGCGTAACAGCACCATGATCATCATTTCCCACGACCGTCACTTCCTCAACAGCGTCTGCACCCACATGGCCGACCTGGACTACGGCGAGCTGCGCCTGTTCCCGGGCAACTACGACGAGTACATGACCGCGGCGACCCAGTCCCGCGAGCAACTGCTGTCGGACAACGCCAAGAAGAAAGCCCAGATCGCCGAGCTGCAGACCTTCGTCAGCCGCTTCTCGGCCAACGCCTCGAAAGCCAAGCAGGCCACCTCCCGCGCCAAGCAGATCGACAAGATCCAGCTGGCCGAGGTCAAGCCATCGAGCCGCGTCAGCCCGTTCATCCGCTTCGAACAGACCAAGAAGCTGCACCGCCAGGCCGTGACCATCGAGCAGATGTCCAAGGGCTTCGACGGCAAGACCCTGTTCAAGAACTTCAGCTTCACCGTCGAAGCCGGCGAGCGCGTGGCGATCATCGGCCCGAACGGCATCGGCAAGACCACCCTGCTGCGCACCCTGATGGGCGAGCTGACCCCGGACGCCGGTTCGGTGAAGTGGACCGAAAGCGCCGAGCTGGGCTACTACGCCCAGGACCACGCCCATGACTTCGAAGACGACGTCAGCCTGTTCGACTGGATGGGCCAGTGGACCCAGGGCGAGCAGATCATCCGTGGCACCCTGGGCCGCATGCTGTTCTCCAACGACGAGATCCTCAAGTCGGTCAAGGTCATCTCCGGTGGTGAGCAAGGTCGCATGCTGTTCGGCAAGCTGATCCTGCAAAAGCCCAACGTACTGGTGATGGACGAACCGACCAACCACCTGGACATGGAATCCATCGAGGCGCTGAACCTGGCCCTGGAAAACTACCCGGGCACGCTGATCTTCGTCAGCCACGACCGGGAGTTCGTGTCGTCCCTGGCCACTCGCATCATCGAGCTGAGCCCGAATGGCGTGACCGACTTCAGCGGCACCTACGACGACTACCTGCGCAGCCAGGGCGTGGTGTTCTAAGGAACGCCAACCAGTTGCCGGCTTGCAAGCCCCGTCCTGGTGACGGGGCTTTTTTTGTGCGGCTATAAAAGCATCGCGGGCAAGCGTGCGTACGCGTTTCCGTAGGAGCGAGGCTTGCCCGCGATGGCGTCCTCCCTGCCCCCACAAATAGCCGGCCATAAAGAAATCGTTAGCCTGCTTCCTTTTATTTCCGGCCCGCGCCATGATGCAGTTCTCCAACCGCCCGCCCGCGAACGAGCCCTCATGTCTGCGCAACAACAGCCCGTGCCCAGCTCCATGGCGATCACCCTGCAGATCGTCTCTATCGTCTTCTATACCTTTATCGCGTTTCTCTGCATCGGCCTGCCGATCGCGGTGCTGCCGGGTTACGTCCACGGCGAACTGGGCTTCAGCGCGGTGGTGGCCGGGCTGACCATCGGCGCGCAGTACCTGGCCACCCTCCTCAGCCGGCCCATGGCCGGGCGCCTGTCGGACAACATCGGCACCAAACGGGCAATCGTCTACGGCCTGGCGGGAATTTTCCTCAGCGGGCTGCTGACCCTGGCGTCCAGCCTGCTGCAGGCATTGCCGCTGCTCAGCCTGGGCATCCTGCTGCTGGGACGTTTGCTGCTGGGGGTGGCCCAGGGCCTGATCGGCGTGGGCACCATCAGCTGGTGCATGGGCCAGGTCGGCGCCGAGCACACCGCGCGCTCGATTTCCTGGAACGGCATCGCCTCCTATGGCGCGATTGCCATCGGCGCGCCGCTGGGGGTGGTGATGGTCGCCGACTACGGTTTCGAAAGCCTGGGGCTGGCCCTGTCGCTGCTGGCGGCCCTGGCCCTGCTGCTGATCCGCAACAAGCCATCGGTGCCGGTGATCCGTGGCGAGCGCCTGTCGTTTCGCGCGGTGTTCGGCCGTATCGCGCCGTACGGTGCCGGCCTGAGCCTGGCGTCCATCGGCTACGGCACCCTGACCACCTTTATTACCCTGTTCTACCTCAGCCGCGGCTGGACCGGCGCGGCCTATTGCCTGACGGTATTCGGCATCTGCTTCATCCTCTCGCGCCTGCTGTTCATCTCCAGCATCAGCCGGTTTGGCGGTTATCGCGCGGCCATCGCCTGCATGAGCATCGAGACCCTGGGCCTGATCCTGCTGTGGCTGGCGCCATCGACGGCGTTCGCCATGATCGGCGCCGGGCTCGCCGGCTTCGGCCTGTCGCTGGTGTACCCGGCGCTGGGGGTGGAAGCGATCAAGCAGGTGCCCAGCACCAGCCGCGGCGCCGGCCTGAGCGCCTACGCGGTGTTTTTCGACCTGGCGCTGGCGATTGCAGGGCCCTTGATGGGCGCGGTGGCGTTGAACCTGGGGTATTCGTGGATTTTCTTCTGCGCGGCGCTGCTGTCGCTCAGCGCCCTGGGCCTGACCCTGCTGCTCAAGCGCCGGGCCGACGCCTGAGTCACTGATCCGCGGTCTGCATCCCGGCCCGGCTCGGCTTGCCCAGGGCCTGGGCGAAGAAGCGGCCGGCCTCGGCGATCAGATTGCGGTGGATGTCCTCGCGGTCGACGCCATCGGCGTCGGTGCACAAGGCCGGCATGCTCAGCAACTGCTCCTCGGTGCACGGCGCCATGAACACGAAGTGCCCGGCCCCGGCCAACAGCCTGAAGTCCGGCGCGACCGGCAGCTTGCGGGCCAGGGCCGCGGCATTCTTGTCCAGAGCCACCAGCTTGTCGACGTCGCCGCTGTAGAGCAGCACCGGCACATGCACGCCGGACAGGGTCTGGCGCCCGAACTTCAGGCTCAGCGGCGCCATCAGCAGCAACGCATGGACCCGCGGGTCGGCGACCGGTTGCAGGTCGTCGCGATCGACGATCAGCTCGCCCTGGGTATTGCAGGCATCGTGATCGTCGGGGCGCTCCTGGCAGTAGCGGCGCAGGCGATCCAGGTCGGGGGTCGCTCCAGACAGGATCAACGCCGTTTCGCCACCGGCCGAGTAACCGATGACCCCGACCTGCCCGGCGTTGACGAAAGGCGACAGCATCGGGTCGGCCAGGGTCGCGGTGATGGCTTCGGAAATCTGGATCGGCCGGCCATAGAGATTGCTCAGGGTGCCCAGCCGGCTGTGATCCTTGTAGTTGTCGCCCGGATGAATCACCGCCACCACCACGAAGCCCTTGCGCGCCAGCGAGGTGGCCAGGTCGTGCAGGGCCAGCGGCGTGCCGGTATTGCCGTGGGACAGCATCAACAGCGGAAAACGGCCGATGGCGACCTTCGAATCCCGGGAGGCGGCGATCTGATAACCCTCGACCTTGCTGCTGTGTTCGATGCCAGTGGAGGGATAGAAGGCAATGGCGCGCATCGGCTGCTGGTCCAGCGGGTCGAGAAAACTCATTTCGTGGAAGCCCACGCTCCAGTGCGGATGGGGCGCGGGCGCGGCGTGCACGATAATCGGGCCGCCGAGCAGGCAGATCAGTGACATTGCCCAAAGACGCATCATGGATGCACCACCTTCCCTACCTGATGAAAACGCCGGTTCATTGCTTCACTGGCCAGGATTCCGCTGGCCTGTTGCCTGGAGCTGCCGGGCCTGGTCAAGCCACTGCATAACCCGAGCCAGAACAAATAGCACGAACACGAAAAACTCCGTATTCCGCTGCCTGGAGGGCATCAGAATACAGAGTTTAAAGGGCGTTGCCTGGAGCGTAAGCGACTTTTACACAAGCCTTACGCGGCAGCAAAAAGTTGCTCGCTGATGTGCGCCTGGGCGTCGCTCAGGGCCTTGTTGCGGACTTCGTCGCCATAAGCCAGGCCGTGGGCGCGGACGAATTCGATGTCGGTGATGCCGAGGAAGCCGAACAGCACTTTCAGGTAATCCTCGTGAGCCACGCCAGTGGCCTGGCCGGCGTGCAGGCCGCCCGCGGTGGAGACCACCACGACTTTCTTGCCACCGCACAGGCCTTCAGGGCCGGCTTCGGTGTAGCGGAAGGTCTGGCCGGCGACGGCGATGCGGTCGATCCAGGCCTTGAGTTGGGTCGGGATGGTGAAGTTGTACATAGGCGCGGCGATCACTACAGCGTCGGCGGCCTGGAATTCGGCGAGGGTCGAAGCGCTCAGCTCGGCTTCGTGCTGCTGGGCAGCGTTGCGCACTTCGGCCGGGGTACCGGCGGCCACCAGGGTGGCGGAGCTGAAATGGCTGATGGCATCGGCGGCCAGGTCGCGGTAGGTCACTTCAACGCTGGCATCGGCGTTTTTCCAGGCCTTGACCACGCTTTCGCTCAACTGACGGGAAGCCGAGTTGTCACCAAGGATGCTCGAATCGATATGCAACAGTTTCATCTGGGATTCTCCAAGTGAGGATCGCCACCGGGCGATCAATTGAGGACAATCCTACAGATGAAACCAATAGCTGATTAGTCGGCATAAATGCGATAGTTTGTCCCATCAGCAGGACAGTAGAGTCAGGATATGCAAGACCTCAACGATCTTTATTACTTTGCCAAGGTGGTGGAAGCCGGTGGTTTTGCCGCCGCCGGGCGTTTACTGGGGGTGCCCAAATCCCGTTTGTCGCGGCGTATCGCCGAACTGGAAGAACGCCTGCACACCCGATTGCTGCAACGCACTACCCGCCAATTGAAGCTGACCGCGGTCGGCGAACGTTATCTGCGTCACTGCCAGGCCATGCTGCTGGAAGCGGAAATGGCCGACGAGGCCGTGGCCAGCATGTCCAGCGAACCTCGCGGGCGTCTGCGGGTGTCCTGCCCGGTGGGCCTGGCCCATCATATGTTGCCGACCGTTATCAGCTCGTTCCTCGAGCAATATCCCCAGGTCCAGCTGGACATGCAGCTGCTCAACCGCCGGGTCGACGTGGTCGCCGAAGGCATCGACGTGGCGCTGCGGGTTCGCGAGCATGGCGACGAAGACCCCTTGCTGGTGACCCGACGCCTGCGCCAGGCGCAGACTGTGATGGTCGCCAGTCCGGGGTTCGCCCGGGAATGGCCGATCCACAGTCCCGAAGACCTGCACAAGGTGCCGGTGCTGGGAGCCCTGGAGGCCGACCGCATGGTGCATTTGCGCCTGCTCGACGCCCAGGGCGAGAAATGCGACCTGGTCCTGGAGGCGCGCCTGGGCATCGACGATTTTCTGGTGCGCCGTTCCTGCGCCCTCGCCGGACTTGGTTGTACCATCCTGCCGATGATGTATTGCGAGGAAGAACTGCAGACCGGGCAACTGGTGCAACTGCTGCCCGAGTGGTCGCTGCCTGGCGGTTGGCTGCAGGCGGTCTACCCTCACCGGCGCGGTGTATTGCCAGCGGTAAGGGCCTGGATCGAGCATGTCAGCGAAGCCTTCAAAGGCTGCGGGGACCGCACACTGTGACAGCGCGACAAAAGGAAAAACCCATGACTGAAGCGGATGTGGCGCAATTCTGCCTGGACTTGCCGGGCGCGCGCGAAGACTACAAATGGGGCGGCGTGCGGGTGTTTTCCGTGGCCGGCAACAAGATGTTCGCCCTGCAGAACCTGCGGGGCGAGTCACTGGCGTTCAAGGTGGACAAGGAGCTGTTCCTCGGCCATGTCGACCGTCCCGGCATCGCGCCGGCGCCGTACCTGGCCCGGGCGCACTGGATCATCATGCAGACGCCCTACCCGCTGGGCGCCGGCGAACTGCGGGACTTGCTGCAGCGTTCGCACCAGTTGGTGGTGAGCAAGCTGCCCAAGCGGGTACAGGTGGGCCTGTTGCTTTAGAACAGCGAGAACAGGCTGCCTTCGAGAAACAGCCGGTCGATCCAGAACACCTGGTGCAGCAGCACGATCAGCCAGAACACCAGTTGATAGGACAGCTTGCGGGTTTTGTGGCGAAACGCCTGTTGCGCCAGCAAGGCGCCTGGCCAGCCACCGGCCAGCTCCACGGCGTGCAGGACGTTTTCCGGGGTCCGCCAGCTGTCGCTACGGGCCTTGCGCTTGTCGCTCCAGTAGAGGAAGAACGTCAGCACGCTGACCGCGCCGTAGGCCGCCAGCGGTACCCAGGAAATCCCCTTCACGCCCAACAGCAGCGAACCGCACAGCGGCAAGGCGCAGAGCAGCAGGAAGATCACCGCCTTGAGCCTTGGCTGCGGGATCCGTGCCCCGGCGACGTTACCGGGGCGGTTCGGGTTGCGTGCGTCCATCAGGAATGGACCGCGGTCCAGTCGACCCAGCCGAACTGCCAGGTGGCGAGGATCACCAGGCCGAAGGCAATGCGGTACCAGGCAAAGGCCGCGTAGCTGTGGTTGGCGATGAACTTGAGCAGGCCCCTGACCGCGATCATCGCGAAGATGAACGAGGTGATGAAGCCGATGGCGAACACCGGCAGGTCGTCAGGCTGGAACAGGTTGCGGTACTTGTAGCCCGAGTAGACCGCGGCACCGACCATGGTCGGCATCGCCAGGAAGAACGAGAACTCGGTGGCGGTCTTGCGCGACAGGCCGAACAACAGGCCGCCGATGATGGTGGAGCCCGAGCGCGAGGTGCCTGGAATCATCGCCAGGCACTGGGCGAAACCGACCTTCAAGGCATCTTTCCAACTGATCTCGTCCACCGTGTTGGCATGTATTTCATGCTGCCGGCGTTCGGCCCAGAGCATGACTATGCCCCCCACCACCAGCGCCGTGGCGACGGTGATCGGGTTGAACAGGTATTCATGGATCAGGTCGGCGAAAATCACCCCCAGCACCACGGCGGGCAGGAAGGCGATCAGCAGGTTGATGGTGAAACGCTGGGCGTTGCGCTGGGTCGGCAGGCCGGTGACCACGTCGAGGATCTTGCGGCGAAATTCCCAGACCACCGCGAGAATGGCCCCCAGTTGAATAATGATGTTGAACGCCATGGCGCGCTCGCCACCGAAGTTGAGCAAGTCGGCAACGATAATCTGATGGCCCGTGCTGCTGATGGGCAGAAACTCCGTCAGCCCTTCCACAATCCCTAAAATCAATGCCTGTGCGGCAGTCCAAAGCTCCATCAATCCCCCGAAGGTCATGCCGTGGCATGCCTTTTAGTTTTTCTTCAATGTTCACTGACACGTGCGTCGCGGATTCGCAGCCGCAATAGGATCATCATCGCCCCTGAAAATTCCGTGAAAAATCAGCCGGATTCAGGTTTTTCGCGATGAGGCCGAAATCCTAGCAGACATACTCGATAAACGCTGTCGCGTTGAGAGAATCAGCGGGACCGGACTGCAAGGAGCGCATGACGGATGTACGGGGTGTTTCTATTACAAGAACAACAATCGGGAGTGACAGATTCATGAACAGCTTACGCAGAATGTCGATCAGCCGCCGGCTGTGGCTCATCCTGATTGTCGCGGTACTGATGCTGATGACCCTGGGCATGTTGATGCTCAAGCAGATTCACGACGACCTGTACCAGGCCAAGGCGCAGAAAACCCAGCATGTGGTGCAGACCGCCAACGGTGTGCTGGCCTATTTCCAGGGTCTGGAAAGTACCGGCAGCCTCGATCGCGCGACGGCGCAGAAGCAGGCGCTGAGCGCCATACGCAACCTGCGCTACGACCAGAGCGACTACTTCTGGATCAACGACCTGACCCCGGTCATGGTCATGCACCCGACCAACCCCAAGCTCGACGGCCAGAACCTCGCGGCCATTCGCGACCCGGACGGCTTTGCCGTGTTCAACGAAGTGGTGGCCATCGCCAAGGCCAAGGGCGCCGGCATGGTCAACTATCGCTGGCCGAAACCGGGCGCCAGCGAGCCGGTGCAGAAGACCTCCTATGTCCAGCTGTTCCAGCCCTGGGGCTGGATCATCGGTTCGGGGGTGTACATCGATGACGTGCAGGCCGAGTTCCGCAGCCAGGTGCTGAAGGCCTCGGTCGTCGGTATCGCCATTGCCCTGCTCATGGCCCTGCTGGTGTTGCTGATCGCCCGCAGCATCGTCCGCCCGCTGCAGGAAACCGTGCACGCCATGGCCAATATCGCCAGCGGCGAAAGCGACCTGACTCGCACCCTCGACACCCACGGCCAGGACGAAGTCACCGAACTGGCCCGGCACTTCAATGGTTTCACCGCCAAGCTGCGTCTTGTAGTCAGCCAGCTGCAGGTGTCGGCCGCAGCCCTGGCGCAGTCCTCCACCGACCTGGGCAGCAATGCCAGCCAGGCACAGGAACGCAGCCAGCAGCAGTCGCAGCAGATGGAGCTGGTGGCCACCGCCATCAACGAAGTGACCTACGGCGTACAGGACGTAGCGAAGAACGCCGAACATGCCGCCAGCGAGATGCGCGACGCCGAAGCCCAGGCCCAGCAGGGCCAGGTCAATATCGACGGCAGCCTGCAACAGATCGACCGGCTCTCGGCCACCATCGACCAGGCCGTGGAAGTGATTCGCACCCTGGCCCAGGAAAGCACCCAGATCGGCAGCGTGCTGGAGGTGATCCACTCGATCGCCGAGCAGACCAACCTGCTGGCGCTCAACGCGGCGATCGAAGCCGCCCGCGCCGGCGAACAGGGCCGTGGGTTCGCCGTGGTGGCCGATGAGGTGCGCCTGCTGGCCCAGCGGACGCAGAAGTCCACCGCCGAGATCCAGTCGATGATCGAGCGCCTGCAAGGGCACTCGGAAGCCGCGGTGAAGGTCATCGGCGACAGCAGCCGGGCTTCGCAACAGACCATCGAGCAGGCCGGGCTGGCCGGTGAAAGCCTGAACGCCATCGGCCAGGCCCTGCGCAACCTCAACGGGCTGAACGCCTCGATTGCCAGCGCCACGTTGCAACAGGCCCATGTGGTCGAAGACATCAACCAGAACGTGACCCAGGCCGCCGGCCTGTCCCACAGCACCGCCCTGGCGGCCGAGCAGTCCAGTGCCGCCAGCCTGCACCTCAAGGAACTGAGCGAGCAGCTCAACGGCCTGTTGCGCCAGTTCCGGGTCTGAGGTCGTGGGGGGGGGGGGGGGGGGTTCCCCCCGCCACGGTTGCCGGCCTTCACTAACATGCAAGGCCGCTTCTGGTTACAATCCGCACCCTCCTCCGCTTCCAGGTAGTTTTCATGTCCGGGCTTGAACTGTTCGCCGCCGCACTCGGCGTGATCGCCGTCTGGCTGACAGTCAGACAGAACCCCTGGTGCTGGCCGATCGGCCTGGTCATGGTGCTGCTGTACAGCTGGATCTTCTTCGAAGTGAAACTGTATTCGGACATGCTGCTGCAAGTGGTCTACGCCGCCCTGCAACTCTATGGCTGGTGGCAGTGGACCCGCGGCGGCGCCAGCCATCAGGGCCGTCCGGTCAGCCTGCTGGCGCCCCGCTCGATGCTGCTGGGCCTGAGCCTCGGGGCCATCGGCAGCCTGCTGCTGGGGGCCGCCATGGCCCATTGGACCGATGCCGCGCAACCCTGGCTGGACGCCGCGCTGACTGGCTTCAGCCTGGTGGCGCAATGGTGGATGGCGCAGAAGCGCGTGCAATGCTGGCCGCTGTGGATTGCCGTCGACGTGATTTTTGTCGGCCTGTTCATCTACAAGGACCTGTACCTGACGGCGGCCCTCTACGGGCTATTCACCCTGCTGGCCGTGCAGGGCTGGCGCGCCTGGCGGGCCGACCCGGCGTTGCGCCCGGCATGAAGGTCCTGGTGTTGACCGGCCCCGAGTCCAGCGGCAAAAGCTGGCTCAGCGGCCACTTGCAGGCGCGCTTCGGCGGCATCCAGGTGGGCGAATACGTCCGCCATTTCATCGAGCAGCAGCGACGCGACACCTGCCTGGCGGATATCCCGGAGATCGCCCGCGGCCAGTTGGCCTGGGAGGACCAGGCCCGGGCACAACAGCCGCCGCTGCTGATTCTCGACACTCACCTGCTGAGCAATATGCTCTGGAGCCAGACCCTGTTCGGCGCCTGCCCGGACTGGCTGGAGCTCGAGCTGCTGGCTCGCGGCTACGATCTGCACCTGCTACTCTCCCCCGAAGATGTCGGCTGGAGCAACGACGGCCAGCGCTGCCAACCCGAACTGAGCGAGCGCCTGGCCTTCTTCAAGGCCACAGGTGATTGGCTGGTGCAACACCAGCAGCCCTTCGAAGTGATTCGCGGCGACTGGGAAGCCCGTCGGCAACGGGCGTTCGAGCTGGTCGAGCGTTTACTTGGGGGTTAACCGAATCCTTTTCCTGTCCGCTTTTTTTCTCCTCTGCTGGCGAGAAAAACGTCCATCCCTGAAACACCCGCCGCTGCGCAAAACGGCCAAATCAAAGGGCTTCTCATTGCCCTTCAGCCATCTGTTAAAACGCTGATACAACCCGCCGCGAGCCCTCCGATCCAGAGCCTCGCCACGGCCATACCGGGCTGTCGAAGGCGGCACGGGTCTCATCGTTGAAACACCCCTGCCCCGGCAACACACCTGGTTATTCGTAACCTGTTGAATTTTTGAAACAATCAAAAAGCGGCACGGCTTCTGCTCTCTACCCTCGCAACGCTGACTAGGGCCAGCGAAAAAGAAGGGAATGCTGCCGTGGAGAATCTCAATTCAGCTCTGACCCGCCTCCTGCTGATCGGCTGTGCCATCGGCTCGCTGCTCAGTCTCCCGGTCCAGGCTGCCGGCGACATCAGGGACGGCAGGATCGTTCTCGACCGCGACGTGCAACCTCATACCGTCGGCCGCCCTCCGCTGCATCCTGACCCCTACCCGACCACCGTCAATGCCAACCCATCGGCCCGGGTCAAACAGATGACCAGCAACACCGAATTGAGCGACGGCGATTTTGCCGGGGTCAGCAGCGGCTCAACGATCAGTGGCAGCGTCATGCCCAACGGCGTGAACCTGCAGGGGCTGAACACCGTCACCAACCCCAATGGCCTGACCGGCATGAGCGCCGGCCATGGTGGCGGCAGCGGTGGCGCCATCTCCGGCACCATCAACCGCTCGCTGAATTCTGGCCTGGCTCCTTTGGGCAGAATGGCCGGAGGCCAATGAGATGACTCGTACCCTCGTATGGCTTGCCCTGTTCGGCTGCGCTTCGGTGATGGCCGACCCAGGCATCCAGGCGGTGGACACCGCCACCCTTCATAACTCCGGCGCCCGCTACAACGGCAACTTCAACGTCAACCAGGCCGCCGGCGACCAGCAGCAACAGACCAACACACGCGCCATTGCCATCGGCACCGACGCCCAGGCCACCACTGTGGTCCGGCAGAAGCTCGGCACACCGGCCAGCAGCGCGATCGACGCCAGCAGCAGCATCGGCGGCAACGCTTTCAGCAACGGCAACGGGGTCCTGGGCGTGAACCAGGGAGCCGGCGCCAACAACCAGATGGTCAACGCAATGCGGGTGAGCATCAGTGCCCAGCCGCAAAGCATCGACGACAGCGTCCTGTCCCAACAGAACGTGGCGCTGTTACCAGGCTCGGGAGCAACTGACGCTTCCAAAGGCAGCCGCCAGGTCGTTACCAGCGACCAGGCCTTCACCGGCAGCCGGGGAGTGATTCAGGTGAACCAGAGTGCCGGGGTGGGGAACCGAATGGCTAACACCCTGAGCATACGGGTCGCTGACTGACCCGCAGCAGTGCGATTGGAAAGTACCAACACTTAACCAACTAATAAGCACGGAGAAACACCATGAAACCTACAATGGCTCTCAAGCCACTGGTTTTTGCCCTCGCCGCAGTGATGGCAATCGCGGCACAGGCAGGTGGCAATGACGACAACCACGGCGGACACGGTGGTCACGGTGGCCATGGCGGTCACAATGGCCACCACGGCGGCCACGGTGGACATGGCGGCAACGGCGGCCAAGACCTCAACACCAAGCTGCAACTCACCGCCGGTGCCGTGGCCAACGTGACCGATGAGCAGTACAGCTCGGGCAACAGCGTCAGCAACCGCGGCACCCACAACAACGCCGACGCCAGCGACTCGATGAACAACTCCAACGGCAACATGGGCGCCAACGTGGCTGCCGGCGACGGCAACCAGCAAGACAACGCCGTCGCCCTGGCCACCGCCGATGAAAGCTTCATCTTCGGCAGCGCGGTAGCCACTTCCAGCGCAACCCAGACCAACACCAACAACACGGTGAAAAACTGGTCCACGCAAAACAGCGCAACACTCGACAATGCAGGCAACAGCGGCTCCGGCAACATCGGCATCAACGTCACCGCCGGCGACTTCAACCAACAGAAAAACAACCTGGCAATCGCCGTATCCGGCGGACGCGTAGCGACTGCGTCAGCTTCGGCCGACCAGACCTCCACTGGCCTGGACGTGGACAACAAGGGTGTGCGTACCTACAAAACAGACACCCTCACCGGCGAGTTCAATGCCTCCGGCACCTACAAAGGCACCGGCTACGGCAAGATCCAAGGCGACGACGATCACCATGGTGGCGGTCATGGCTACGACGATCGTAGCGGCGGTGGCGATCACGATAATGGCAATCAGAAGTTCACCTTCAAGGAACAAGGCACGATCGAACTTTCCGGCGTCTGGACCAAGCAAGTGCTGACCAAAGACGGCTGGAAAAACCCTGTGATCAACAACGCGTCGATGTCTGGCTCGATGAACGGCTTCTCCGGCAACGGCGGTGCCAACGTCTCGGCGGGGGTCGGCAACCAACAAAGCAACTCGCTGTCCATCGCTGCCGGCTGCAGAGCCTGCCTGTAATCACGAGAGTGACGAAAGCCCCGGAAACGGGGCTTTTCCACCGTCCCACAAGGCGTAGCGATCATGCGAATGGCGACCTTCTCCCTTTTGCTTTGCCTGACTGGCCTGGCTCAGGCCGCGCAGATGCCGGTGGCCGTGTTGCCTGGCGGCAACCTGGTGTACAAGCAGGTGCAGAGCGTGCGGGAACGCAAATTCGCCGACCTGGTCGAGCAGAAAACCGACTTCAGTTGCGGCGCCGCCGCGCTGGCGACGGTGCTGCGCCAGGCCTACTGGCTCGACGTCGATGAGGAGCACGTCATCAAAGGCATGCTGGCCACCGCTGACCAGGACCTTGTGCGTACCCAGGGTTTCTCCATGCTGGACATGAAGCGCTACCTGGAAAGCATCGGCATGCGCGCCCGGGGCTACCGGATACCTCCCGACAAACTGCAGGCGGTCTCCATTCCGGTGGTGGTACTGATGGACATTCGTGGTTACAAGCACTTCGTGGTCATGCAGCGGGCGCAGAAAGACTGGGTCTATATCGGCGACCCCGTCCTCGGCCATAAACGCTACTCCCACGAAGACTTTGTCAAAGGCTGGAACGGTATCGTCTTCGCCATCCTCGGCCCCGGCTACGACAAGGCCAACGCCTTGCGCGACCCGCCCAACCCGCTGACGGCCAAGAACAAGCTGGATACCTTCAACCCGGTCAAAGACGCAGAACTGATGGAATTCGGTTTCATTCAGAGCGACTTCTTCTAGGGTCGCCCTAAGGATAAAGGGGCAGGATGCTCCGGGAGCAGCAGATGAAAAGCGCTTACTGGCTGGCCGCTGCCTGCCTGGTCACAAGTTTTCCTGCGTACGCCAACGCAGGGTTCAAGCCTATAGAAATCAAGGACCAGGAACTCTCCGAGCTCCGCGGTCGCTACGTCATGCCAGGGCGGATCATCAGCTTCGGCATTGTCATGAGCAGCACCTGGCGCAATGCCTCGGGCGATCTGATCGGCGCCACGACCTCCATGCAGATCCAGCAATCGACGATCAAGCCGGAATTCTATGTTTCCACGATCAACGAAACCGGCAACGGCTCGACGCCGACCCAGGGCTCGGGCAACGTGATCGGCGGCGCGGGCCTGGCCACCACCCAAGGGGTGACCCAGAGCGTACGCGCGGCGGGCGACGGCAACAGCGCCTATAACAACGTTTCCATCGACGTCAAGGAAGCCAGGCATGCCCCGGCGCTGGTGCCGGCGCAAGGCCAGCTGTTGATGAACGGGCAAACCATCAGCGGCAGCAATGCCGCGGGCAGCGTGGCCGTGTCCGCCACCGGTGGTGGCATCCAGATGGCCATCCAGGCCAGCAACAACCAGGGCTCAGCCCTGCAGCAAGTGGCCCAGGGCGGCTTGCTGCAAAACACCCGCCTGCTGGGCGACAGCAACCTGGTCAGCAACCTGACCCAACTGAACGTCGTGCTCAACAATAACGGGGCGAGCACCGGTGCTTTGGATTGCAATCTGACCCAGCTCAAGGGCCTTCGTAACCTGGGATATTGAACTACGCTGATTCTCGATCATTAGGCTCAAAGGGACGGCTTATTCATGTATCGATCAGTCTCGCTGCGCGCAGTTGTATGTTTGAGCACCCTCCTCCCGACCGCACTGCTGCAGGCAGCGCCGGATGCCGACGTAGAGGCCCTGAAACAAGAATTACTGGAGCTTAAGCAACGTTACGAAGTGCAGCAGAAAGCACTGGCGGTATTGGAACAACGGGTACGCCAGGTCGAGGAGCAACCGGCTGCGCCCCCCCCGAAACGCCTGGCCAAGTCGCCAGCGGACATGCGTGGCAACCAGCAGGTGGCCGGGACCACGGGCCAAGGCCCGACCCCGGCCGGCGGCAGTTCCTACGGGGAGTCGCTCAAGGATGATTCGCAACCGGCGCAGAGTGTGTCCAACCTGTACGACGAAGCCAGCGGCTTCTTCGGCGGCGGCAAGTTCAGTGTCGAGACCGGCCTGACCTACTCCCGTTATGACACCCGCCAGCTGATTCTCAACGGCTTCCTGGCGCTGGACTCGATCTTCCTCGGCAACATCAACCTGGACCGGATCAAGGCCGACAACTGGACCCTCGACCTCACGGCCCGCTACAACCTGGACAACCGTTGGCAGTTCGACGTCAACGTACCGGTGGTCTACCGCGAATCGACCTACCAGTCCGGCGGCGCGCAAAACGGCGCGGCGGGCGTCACCAGCGAAAAGACCGTGTCCAAGGACCCGACCCTCGGCGACGTGAACTTCGGCATCGCCTACAAATTCCTCGACGAATCGGTCAATACCCCGGACGCGGTGTTGACCTTGCGCGTCAAGGCACCGACCGGCGAAGAGCCGTTCGGCATCAAGCTGCGCCAGGTCCAGGACAACACCAACCTGTTCGTCCCGGATGACCTGCCGACCGGTAACGGCGTCTGGTCGATCACCCCCGGCATCTCGCTGGTCAAGACCTTCGACCCGGCGGTGTTGTTCGGCACCCTCTCCTACACCCACAACCTGGAAGAATCGTTCGACGACATCAGCTCCACGGTCAACTTGAAGACCCCGGGCAAGGTCAAGCTCGGCGACAGCTTCCAGATCGGCATGGGCATCGCCTTCGCCCTGAACGAGAAGATGAGTATGTCGTTCTCCTTCTCGGACCTGGTCCAGCGCAAGAGCAAGCTCAAGGAAGATGGCGGCGACTGGCAGTCCGTGGTATCCAGCGATGCCAACGCCGGCTACTTCAACGTCGGCATGACCGTGGCGGCCACCGACAACCTGACCATAGTGCCCAACCTGTCCATCGGACTGACCGACGATGCGCCGGACTTCACCTTCAGCCTGAAATTCCCTTACTACTTCTAAACGCCAACCAAAAAAAGGCCCGCGGCGATCACCTCGCCGCGGGCCTTTTCGTCGCACCGCCCTAGCGGATCTGATGCTTGTGCAGCAACCGGTAGAAGGTCGGGCGCGATACGCCCAGCACCCTGGCCGCGACACTCAGGTTGTTGCTGTGCCGGCTCAAGACATCGCACAGGGCTTGGCGCTCGGCCCGATGTTTGTAGTCCTCCAGCGTCCCCATGGGCGCGATGCTCGCCTGCGGACTGAGCAGGCCCAGGTCCCGGGCCTCGATCTGCCGGCCCTCGGCCAGTACCAGGCCGCGCCGCACCCGGTTGGCCAGCTCGCGGACATTGCCCGGCCAGTCATGCTTGCCCATGGCCACCAGCGCGTCTTCGCTGAAACTGCGCGGCCGGCGCCCGGTTTCCTGGCTATAGAAGTGAGAAAAGTGGCTGGCCAGCATGCCGATATCGCCATGCCGTTCACGCAATGGCGCGGTGACCACTTGCAACACATTCAGGCGGTAATACAGGTCTTCGCGAAAGCGCCCCTTGTCGATCGCCGCCTCGAGGTCGACGTGAGTCGCCGCCAGCACCCGTACATCCACCGGAATCGGCTGGCTGCCACCCACCCGTTCAATGTGTTTTTCCTGCAAAAAGCGCAACAGATTGGCCTGCAGTTCCAGCGGCAGGTCGCCGATTTCGTCGAGAAACAGGGTCCCGCCATGGGCCGCCTCGATACGCCCGACCTTGCGTTGATGGGCGCCGGTGAACGCGCCCTTCTCATGGCCGAACAGTTCGGACTGGATCAGGTGCTCGGGGATCGCCCCGCAGTTGATCGCCACGAAGGGTTTGCTGTGGCGCTGCGACTGGCGGTGCAGGGTCCTGGCCACCAGTTCCTTGCCCGTACCGCTTTCGCCGCGAATCAGCACCGGCGACTCGGTGGGCGCCAGCTTGCTCAAGAGCTTGCGCAAGTCGCGGATCGGTCGGCTGTCGCCCAGCAACTCATGCTCGGGCTGAGCGACATGAATATGCCCCTGGCCACGCAGGCGGGCCATGCCGAAAGCCCGTCCGAGCGTCACCTGGACGCGCGAGACATCGAACGGCAGGGTGTGGAAATCGAAAAACCACTCGCAAACGAAATCGCCGACTTTCTGCAGGCGCAGCACGTCCGGACTGAGCACCGCAATCCACTCGGTGCCGCTGCGGCTGATCAGGTCCTTGACCGCTTCCGGTCGCTCCAGGTGAAAAGCCTGCAAACGCAGCAGGCCGACGTCACAGCCGCGATCGACGGCCGATTCCAGGTCACAACTGTCGACATCCCAGCCCACCGTGCGTAATCCAGGCAGCAGACGATGGCAATCGTCGCACGGGTCAACCACTAAAAGGCGGCGTAAGGCGGTCGCTTCAAGCATGACTGTTCCTTGGCGCCAAAAAGAGGAAAAGTTATTAGAAACAGTAGTTTGGCAAACCTGGCTGTAACATTAGCAATAACTTGACGCGGTCTTGTATCGATTGTTTATAGCGCCAATCACCATTTGGACTAACCATTACATGGATCCAAAAGCCTGGTTTAATTCCCTGCGCCAATCTTTCATTCAGCTTTCAAAAGAAGGCTCTGAATCGCGGGTGTGAACAAAAGTTGTAAATTCTGGTCTTTCTATGTGACCTGATCCCTGGTTCGAGACATCAGTACAAGTAACCAGCCGAACGGTAAGCCCAACCGACGGCACATCATTTGATTGGGCACATAGAGAGAAGACCCCATGAACGCCCCGCTCCGTATCAACGAAGCACTTTTGATCGCCGACCGCGCATTCCAGCCATTCCAATGCGTAGCCTGGGCCCCACAAGACGGTAACGGCGAACTGAGCCTGACCGTCATCGACCGCACCAATACCCGTATTGGCCGCAAACAGATTCCAAGCAGCGCCTACTCCGACCCGGCGCAACTGGAAGACCTGCTGAAACAGGCCCGCGCCGAACTGAGCCAGG
The DNA here is from genome assembly GCF_059424045.1 of Pseudomonas sp. GW456-L12. Classification (NCBI taxonomy): domain Bacteria; kingdom Pseudomonadati; phylum Pseudomonadota; class Gammaproteobacteria; order Pseudomonadales; family Pseudomonadaceae; genus Pseudomonas; species Pseudomonas sp. GW456-L12. The sequence continues at coordinate 307,112 of NZ_JBWKZA010000006.1, read as the reverse complement.
AAGGTTACACACTGCAATCCTGGGCCATGCCGGAATAAACGGAAAAGACGGATCACTATCCAGTGATCCGTCTTTCTTATTCATCTGACTATATCCTCCGCGCTTTTAGTACATTCCCCTGCGACATTTTGACTCATTCAGAATTAACTATCGGGATGAGTCCTGGACTTGGCGATGAGGGTAATTACATGGTTCGACTCGAACAGGTAACTCCCTCGCACCCGCCTACCCTTTCCCCAGGACGCGCCAAGACCCTTATGAAGCTCGATGGTAAACCCGTCACTATCCATTGCCTGCAAAGACACATCCTTAAAGTCCAGACTGGCATAGGTTTGTGGATGGATAAACTTATAAAACGCCTCTTTTGCGGAGAAGATCAGCGTAGCTGTTTCAAGTAAGTTCAAGTGCGATGCCTGCATCTGCAATTTATCTGCCTGGGTGAAAACCAGATGTTCCAGCGACAGGAGCATCTCTGTACCCACGATCTTTTCGATGTCGATACCCAGCCCGCTCCATTCGGACTGCCACGCCACGCAGGCAATAACCCGTTCCTCCGTATGAGACAAACTGCCCAGAATGCCCTCGGGCCAGTCGGGTGCACCATCGGCCTTGCGCCCTACTGCCCATGTAGCGGCCCCCAGCTGGCCAAGCGCTTGGCGGGCACAATAGCGGCCCGCCAGGTACTCGACTCTCCTCGTGTGCACACTACGTTGAATGTCTACAGGCAGTTCAGCGCCATATTGCAGCAACTGCCCCAGATCAATACGGCTTCTGTCCAGGCGGAGACAGACCATGCCGATGCCGTCCGTAATGAAATGCGTTGCCAGCTCGATGGGGTAAAGTCCAATCATCTTGTCATACCGTGGCTCTTTTCAGGACCGGCAGCGACCCACATGGCCGCTGCCGAGCTTCCTTCTCAGATTATTGATCCGGTAATGACCCTGATGATCTCGTCGCTGGATTCCAGAATGTTGTGATGATGGCAGGCAAGCGGGACGACGCTCAGCTGCGAGCAAGCCGCGCCCAACCCGTTATCCGCGACAGCAACAAGCGACCTCATCATAGAGCCCGGCAACTGCGGATTGGCCTGCATCGCCTTGAACAATGTGACCGTCGTCGCCTGCAATTTGACGCTCAACTGCCCTTGCGACAACTGCTCCTCCACTTCGGCGACCCTCCGGGCACGGTCGGCGGCGGCTCCCGTAAGCCCCAGCACTGGCAGCAGTGCGGCAAGCGGAATCTCCGCCGTGCCCTGCTGGTAGAAGCTATCGAGCAGATAGAGCGAAACAGCGGTAGCTCCCTGTTGCTCCAACTTGGCGGCAATTTCCAGGGCAATCAATCCGCCCAGCGACCAGCCAAGGATATGCACCCTGCCGGTATCCACCTGCAGTCCATTGACAATCATTTCATCCAGGTATCGGTCAGCCAGCGCCCCAAGTGAGCTGATCGTCGGCTGGTGATAAAGGTTGTGATTATCGATGCCCTGACAGTTCATCCTGCCCTGGAACTCCTGCGCGAGGGGATAGAAGACTTCGGCCCCAACCAGGGCCGGATGAATCATCCACAACACTGGCGCGTCGCTCGCTACCGGACTCAACGGTATCACCAGGCCACTTTCAGTGACCGCCAACAGGTTTCTCAACGTACGGCACTGGAAAAGCCTGACGACAGGGATCGAGGTTTTCAGCAACTCCGACATCTTCATACAGACCGAGATCGCCATGAGCGAAGTACCTCCCGACCTGAAGAAGTCATCCGTCATACCGACCTGCTCGCGCTTCAGGGTGGCCTGCCACAGCTCGCACAATTGCTGCTCCAGTCCATTGGCGGGTGCAACGTAGTGGTTCTGCTCTCTCTGCCCGGGGGCGGGCAACGCCTTGCGATCCAGCTTGCCGCTGGAGTTGAAAGGCAGCGCCGGCAGGCGTATCAAGACGGTCGGGATCATGTACAGCGGTAACCGCTGACTCATGGACTCCAGCAGCTCGGACTCCACCAGCGGCTCGTCACAGACGTAGTACAACGCCAGACGCTCTTGAACTTCATCCTTGCAGACGATGGCGCAGCAGGATTTTATCGGGTCAAAGGCCAGAGCCTGGCTTTCCACCTCCCCCAACTCGACCCGGTAGCCATTGATTTTCACCTGGAAGTCCATGCGCCCCATGAACTCCAGGTTGCCGTCAGGTAGATAACGTCCCGCGTCCCCGGTCCGGTAAAGCCGCTCCTCCAATTCAGGGTGGTAAATGAATCGCTCCCGGGTTATCGGCTCATTGCGGAAATAGCCTCGGGCAACGCCTGCTCCACCGATGTACTGCTCACCGGGCAAGCAAGGCGGCAGCAAGCGCATGTGGCTGTCCAGTACATAAAAGCGCTGATGCGCCATGGCTTTGCCATAAGGCACGCTCGGCGCCAGTATCGGAGTATCCGGAATGTCGTAGAGAATCGACCAGATGGAACTTTCCGTCGCGCCGCCGGCACTGACCACCCTGCAACCTCGGCTCCATTGGCGGATACGCGCCGGTAGCGGTTTGGCAATCACCTCCCCTACCAATACCGCCGTACGTAGCATCGGCCAGCCATTTTCATCGGCCTGGACGGATTCGAGGTACTCCACCAGCAATGTCATCACCGAAGGCGCGGAGTTCCAGAACGTCACCCCATGGGTCACCATCAAACGATGCCAGGCATCCGGTTGGTAACGCTCCGCTTCCGATGGCATCACCATGGTGCCACCCACCGACAGCAGGCCAAAAATATCAAACGCCGAAATATCAAAACTCAGAGCACTAAGGGCCAGGCCACGATCCAGGGCATTGAGATTGAGCTGTTGAATGGTGTCGACAATGCTGTTCACCGCCCCCCGATGTTCAATGGCGACGCCCTTGGGGACACCGGTAGAACCTGAAGTAAAGATGACATAGGCGAGTTCAGACGCGTCGGGGAGCATGGGTTCACCCATACTGGCGGCGGGTAACATGGCAACCGCGCCGTATGGATCGATCAATAGCAGCCTGGCCTCGGGCTCCTCCTTCCATGGCTTGCTGCTGAACACCACCCTGGTTTGCGACTGCCTGAGAACATCCCGCCGCCGACCTTCCGGCCAGGAGCTGTCCAGTGGCAGGTAAGCCTTGCCGGACATCACGATCGCCAGCACCGCGATGATCTGGGCCCGACCTTTGTCGACCATGACCGCAATGGTCTCGGCGTCCATGTCCACATGCTGGCGCAGCTGCAACGACAGAGTCAGAGCAGCCTGATACAACTCACCGTAGGTCAGTTCGCCAAGGCCGTCGATAATCGCAATGGCTCGCGGTTGCTGCCGGGCATGCTGGATAAAATCGTGATGGATCGCCCGTTCGAAATCATAGGCTGGCGGACAGGACTTCCAGGCTTCGCGCTGCCGCCGGACCTCTACAGCGGGTACCAGCTCCAGCTGCTTGATCCGCAAATGCCCCTCCCCGACGATCTGTTCAAGAATGCGCAGATAGTACCGAGACAGGCAGCTCATGGTTGGGGCAGTGAAGAGCGCGGTCGCGTAGTTGAATACGGCCTGCACGCGCTCACCTTCTTTCTGTATGTTCAGGGTCAGGTCGAACTTTGCCGCCTGGTACTGCTCCATCAGGCTTTGCGGTTCCAGCCAATCAGGCAACTTCGGGGTCTGCCCGTCATCCTCCAGCACAAACAGCACCTGGAATAGCGGATGCCGCGACAGATCGCGTGGTACCTGCAGAGCATCGATCAACTGCTCCAGCGGCAGGCTCGAATACTTCTGCACCTGAAGCACAGAGTTGAAGACTTCGCGCACGTACTCGGACAACGGCATCTCGTCGTTGATCTGCGTGCGCAACGGCAGGGTATTGACGAAGAAACCCACTACCGATCGGGTTTCCGTCGTCGGTCGGTTGGCTACCGGCGTACCGACCAGAACATCCTGCTGGCCGCTGAAACAGCTGAGCAGCAGATTGAATGCCGACAGGAAAAGCGCAAAAGACGTGACGCCTTCCCGTCGAATGAACTGCTCGGCCCGAGCCATCAGAGCCTCGGGCAATACGATGCCATGGTTGGCCCCGCGGTGGTCAAACTGCGCCGGCCGCACAAAATCGAGCGGCATCTCCAGCGTTTGCCAGCCCTGCAGTTGGTGCTGCCAGAAGGTTTTCAGTTCTGACAACCGAGCTGAATCGAGGTATTCACGCTGCCAGCAAGCGTAATCTCCATATTGCAGGAGCGGGTCCGGCAATATCGGTTGCTGACCTCGTCGGTACAACTCATAGAGATTTCGCAACTCCTCCAGGAACAGGTTTTGTGACCAGCCATCGAAAGCCAGGTGATGCACGACAATCAGGCTGTACAAGATCGTACTGCCGTCAGGCTGGCGGACCTCATAGAGACTGGCTCTGAGGGGAATTTCCGAATCGAGTGCAAATGGCCGGTCAATGTCGCCGAGCAACTGTTGTTGCCAGCCAGCGGCATCGAGCCGCAACTGCTGCACCCGCAACTCGTTGTCGGTCAACTTCGACAATGCGGCAAGAGCCGACGGCTGGCAAATGACACTGCGCAGCACGTGATGGCGGGCAACGATGGACTTCAGGCTCTGGCGATAAGCGCTCAGATCGACCTCGGTGCTCAGGCGGAACAGCATCGGTACGTGGTACAGATTGCTGCCACCGTTGAGCTTCTCGATAAACCACAGCTGCATCTGCGAGAACGACAGTGGCCAGGTATCACGCTGCAGCGCCGGAATCAGCAAAAGCCCGGACTCATTGCCGTTAAGCTTGAGGTAACGGCACAAGGCGCGAATCGTCGGATATTGCCCCAGTTCGCCCAGGGTGACCTCCCTCCGTAACCTGCGGCTGATCTGGTAACAGGCCTGGATTGCCAGAATGGAGTTGCCGCCCAGGGAGAAGAAGTTGTCTTCCACGCTGACGCGCTCCAACTTCAACAATCTACCCCAGATCAGGCAGCACTCGCGCTCCAGATCACTCTCGGCGGCGACCAGAGGGCGTTGTTCGCTCTCGGGCAGCGGCAGCGATTTTCGGGCGATCTTGCCGTTCTCGGTCAGCGGCATGCTGTCCAGCTGGATAAACGCCTTTGGCAGCATGTATGGCGGCAACTCACCGCGCAGATACTGACTCAGCGCTTGAATGTCCACCGCCTTGGTAGCGACCAAGTAGGCCGCCAGATAGGGTTGCGGATGCTGAATCAATACCACGCAACACATGGTTATATCGGGATAGGACAGCGTGATGTTCTCGATTTCCCCCAGTTCAATGCGGTAACCGTTGATTTTGACTTGCTGGTCTATCCGCCCCATGAACTCGAGGTTGCCGTCGCTGAGGAAACGCCCGGCATCCCCGGTACGGTAGACGCGTTCCTGCAAGTGCTCATGCCAGAAGAAGCTGTCGGCGGTGCGCTGTGCATCCGCGTAATAGCCGCGCGCCAACCCTTCACCGGCGATATACATCTCGCCTTTCACCCCCACAGGCAGCGGTCGCAATTCAGCATCCAGAACATAGAAACGCTCGTGTGGCAACGGCTTGCCATACGGAATGCTGACCGACCGGACTGGCTCCTGCGGCACCTCATAAAGAATCGAGAAGACCGCCGCCTCCGTTGCGCCACCGGCACTGCAGAAACGACTGTGCGGGGCCCACTGCCGACAGCGTTCAGGCAATGACGTGGCAATCCAGTCCCCCCCTACCATCACCGCGCGCAACGCGGGTACCGGGCCGGAGAGAAGTCCGGCATTGCCGACATAGTCCAGCAACAGCTCCAGCAGCGCGGGCGCGCTCAGCCACACCGTAACGCGATGGTTGATGATCGATTGATACCAGGCCTGCGGGTTGACCCGATCGTTCTCGGCCGGCATGACGACCGCGCCCCCCACTGAAAGAGGGCTGAAGATGTCAAAAATGGCCAGGTCGAAACTCAGCGCGCTGAGGGCCAGGCTGCGGTCGTACGCGTCGATAGCGAAATAACGACGGGTACCTTCGAGCATATTCACCACGCTGCGATGCTCGATCGCCACGCCTTTTGGCGTGCCTGTAGAACCAGAGGTAAAGATGATATAGGCCAGGCTGTCCGCAGCGGCATCGACGGCAGGCAAGAGCCGCGCCGGCGGTGGTAGCGTGAGGGCCTGCCCCGTGGCGCTCAGGCCGACGACATTGATCTGCGACGTCTCCCATGGCTCGCTGCTCAACAGGGTATTGATGCTCGCCTGGGCCATCACGCCCAGGCGGCGCTGCAACGGCCAGCCTTTATCCATCGGCAGGAAGGCTTTGCCACACATCAGCGCCGCCAGTATCGCCACAGGCTGCAGGCGTCCCTTGTCCGCGAGTATCGCAATCGCCTCACCTGTCATGCCGCCCTGCAAGCGCAACTGGGTAGACAGCGTCAGGGCCGCCAGATACAGCTCGCCATAGGTCATTTCACCCAGCTCATCGATCACCGCCACGGCCCGCGGATGCTGCTGCGCGTAACGGATGAAATCGTGCTGCAGGGTACGCTCGAACGAATACTCGAAACGCCGCTCCTCAGCCATCGCAAGCTGCGTCTGCATGTGCGCGGCGCTCGCCAGGCCAAGGCTTCTCAGCGGCTGCTCGGCCCCCTCGACCATCTGCTGCAAGACCGTGACGTAGTAGCCGGCCAGGCGACTGATCGTGTCCTGGCTGAACAGCGCGGTGGCGAAGTTAAACCGGGCATTGATCCGCCCGGCAACGGGCGTCAACGTGAGGGTCAAGTCGAATTTGGCCGTTTGCTCATACGCACTCAGATCCACCACCGAAAGCCAATCTGGGCAAGCGGTGCCCAGCGTGCTTTCCAGAGCGAACATCACCTGAAACAGTGGATGCCGCGAAAAGTCCCGTGGCACTCCCAGGCGATCCACCAGTTGCTCCAGGGGAAAGCTCTGATGTTGTTGCACTTGCACCGTATTGGCCGCGACCTGGCGGATAAACTCGCACACCGAGAGTTCGTCAGGCACCCGATTGCGCAGCGGCAAGCTATTGACGAAAAAGCCGATTAGGCTTTCCAACTCCGGCTGGCTGCGGTTGGCCAACGGTGTCCCGATCACGATGTCATCCTGGTTGGTATAACGTGCCAGTAACAGGGTGAAGCCGGCCAACAGCACGGCATGCAGCGTAACCCCTTCCTTGCGGGCCAACGACTCGAGTGCTGCCACCAAGGATGCAGTCAGCAGGACCTCGCAGTGACTGCCGCGCGCATCAAAAAACGTGGGCCGAAGGTAATCCGGAGCAATATCCAGCTGCTGGTAGCCATCCAGCGCCTGATCCCAGAATGCCAGGGCCTCGGCACTGGCCCGGTCATCGGACTGCTCACGCTGCCAAACCGCATAGTCGAGATATTGCACATCAAGCGCCGGGGGAGCTTGTTCCGTTTGCCCGAGGAAATATTGATAAAGCGCCGCCAACTCCCGCAGCAGCACGTCCATTGACCAGCCATCGAAAGCAATGTGATGGAACACCAGGAGACTCACCGTAATCTCTGCCCCGACCTCATTCCGGTAGCGGTAGATCGCTGCCCGCAACGGCAGATCGCGCAGCAGGTCAATCGGCTGCTGCAGCGCCTGTTGCAGGCAGGCAGTGAACTGCACTTGCGTCACCGAATGGATCGGTACCGCCAGCTCCTGCTCGGTGACATGCAGATACGCCTCGCCCGTTTCATCCTGGCGAATCAGGCTCCGCAGCACCTGATGACGAGCCACCACCGCCTGTAAACTTTTGATGTAGGTCGCGCAGTCGGTATCGGCGGACAGCTGCAACAGCACCGGCGACAGGTAATGCGTGGCGCCACCCGACAGATTCTCCATAAACCACAAGCGCGACTGCTGGAAAGACAGCGGCGCCTGGCTGCGCCCGCTCCTTGCGATCGAGGGTTCCGACAGCGTCCGCTCTTGCTGGGCAAGATGCTTACTCAGCAGCGCCACCGTCGGATACCGGTTCAGTGTCAGCGCCGATACTTTTATGCCAAGGGCCTTATAGATTTCATGGCACAACCTGATCGCCAGAATCGAGTTTCCGCCCAAGCGGAAGAAGTGATGGTCAATGCCTGCGTGGCTACCAAGCAGGCGGTTGAACAACGCCAGCAACCGGCTTTCCAATTCATTGCCTGGCGCGCGGAAAGGGACACTCTGATCGATCATCGCCGGCTCGGGCAACGCTCGGTAATCCACTTTTCGACTGACCGTCAGCGGAATCCTCGGGATCGCCATCATCGCCGTTGGCACCATATGGGCCGGCAATTGGGTACTCAACTGCCGCCACACCCCCTCGACCGTCAGATCGCTGCCGGAAGCGACTACGAACCAGGCCTGAAGCTGCGGCGCAGGCTCCTTGCGCGCCGTGACCAGTGCTTCGGCCACTCCCGGCACGGCACGCATTACACTCTCGATCTCACCCAACTCGATGCGGTAACCGTTAATTTTCACCTGCTGGTCCGCTCGGCCACAGTATTCCAGGCTGCCATCAGCCAGGCGCCGCACACGATCGCCGGTGCGATACAGCCGACGGTAGTCCGGATCCTGGCTGAAGGGGTTTTCGATAAACGCCGAGGCCGTCAGTTCCGGCAAATTGAGATAACCGCGGGCAAGGCCGATTCCCGCCAGGCAAAGCTCGCCTTCAACCCCCAATGGCAGCGGGTGAAAATGCTCATCCACCACGTAGCAGCGCATATTGGCAATGCCCAGGCCAATATTGCGGGCACCATTGTTTCGATACAGGTTGATGCTCACACTGACCGAGGCTTCGGTGGGCCCATACAGGTTGGCAACCTGCAAACCCGTCGCTAGATAGTGATCGAGCACATCCTGCGAAGTCGACTCCCCGCCTACGGCAAGGCAACGCAGAGAGTCTGGCAACAGAGGACGGGTCCCCAGCAGTGCGGGCGGCAGAAAGCAGAAGTTGATTTGCCACTCGTGCATCTGCGCGGTGAGCAACTCAAGATCCAGGCGCTGGGGTTCGCTGGCGATACACAGGCGATGCCCGTTGTTAAGAGCGATGAAGATTTCGAACACATGCGCGTCGAAGGCCAGGGTGGCAAATTGCAGACAGTTCAGAACACCCTGCTCACGACTCAGCAGCCGGCGGCCATGACCCAGAATCATGTTCGCGGCACCCCGATGTTCGCACAGCGTGCCTTTGGGCTTCCCTGTTGTCCCGGAGGTATAAATGACATAAGCCAACTGCTCGCCGCTCACCTCGGGAAGCAGTATCGGCTCTTTGCCAGACGCTCGTTCTTCCGGCCGATCAATCAGCAGGCAGTAGCTATCGGCCGTACTTTCCTTCAATGAGTTTTCAAGAGCCGTTTCGGTCAAGACAATGGGGCTGCCCACATCGCTCAGGATATACGCCAGCCGTTGCGCGGGGGCGTAAGGGTCCAAAGGCACATAGGCCGCGCCAGCCTTCATGATTGCCAGCATGGCCACGACTGCGTTGGCCCCCCGCTGCACATACAAGGGGATCAAGGTATCGGCCGGCATTTCCTCGCCGCAAATACGCAGGTATTCCTCACGCAACCTACGCGCCAGGCCGCTGCTACGCTGCGCGAGCTCCCCATAACTGAATGTCTGCCGGCTGTCGACCAATGCCATCCGCGTGGGGTAAAGACGGGCATTTTCCTCAAAACCGGCGAACAGCGTCGTGACGTGCTCCAGCGGCACTTCACTGTCGTTATTGGATTGATTTTCTAGACGCTGCGCCTGCTCTTCGGATAAATATGGCAGCGTGGAAAGCGGCCGATCCGGCTCGCTTAGTGACGACCACAGCAAATGTTGGTATTGCTCCGCGAGTTCAGCCATTTGTACCGCGTCGAATAGATTCGCGTCATACCTGAGCCTGAACTCAAAGGCGTCTTTCGACTGCTGATACTCCAACAACAATTCAGTGCCTGCCAGGTCGTTATTGAAGCGATGATTGACCTGTGCCCGGCAACCATCAAATGTCAACGGAAAATTCTTCAGAAAACCCTGGGAAAAACTGACGTTCAATTCGGCAACCGGACTCTCGCTGAGCATGTAATGAACCGGCAACTTGGAGTGGCGCAGCCGTCCCGAGACCTTAAGTTTTTTGGTATAGTCGAGGGTCGATTTGTACAAGCTTGAAAAGTTAGAATCAGCAAGTAACGCCAAGGGAAAAACCGCGGTATTCACCTGCCCGCCATAATAGACTTTCTCCCCTCCTTCCGCTGCGACAGGATAGGCGATGCAAACTTTTTCCTGCCCCGTCTGACGGGCAATCAAGATCGCCCACAACGTCTTGAATATTAGAAAATGATTGGCATATTTGATCCCGGCCTTCAGATCTCGCCAGTCGGCGAACGAGACATCAAAACGCACTTCGCCCGCTGCCTCTTGCCTCTGTCCGGAGGGTATGCAGGGCAACTCGGCACGCCGCGGACAACCAGACAACAAGTCACGCCAGAACCCCGTCGAGTCAAACTGTCCACGCAATTGAGCAACGTCATCTTCATAGCGCGCATATAGATCGATGAGATCACTAAACGCCTCTGCCGGCGCGAGCCCTAGCGGGCCCTTGTTGTAATATTGAGATATCAAGGCATAAAACTCGTCGCCAGACAGGCCATCCAGCAGCACGTGGTGTACGACGACAAGAAAGTTGTAACGCCGTTCGCCAGTCTTGATCAGATGGAAGCGACAGAGAGGCCCTTGGCGGAGGTCAAAGGGAGTACGTACCAGGGATTGGGCATCGCAGGGTGAATCGAAATACTCGAGGGTTATAGGATTATCGGCTTTCACCCAAAAAAGCTGTCCATCTTTTTCATCGAGAACATGATTAAACAGAATATAGTCTCGACTTATACCCTCTACGGCCAAACACAGCCTATTTAAATCCAGGTCACCTTCGATATCCTGATCCAGAACCAGGTTATATTCGCATGATTGCGGCTTGATAATATATTCATCCCAGAAGACCCTGGTGTAAGGCGAGGCAGAAAACATACGATATCCTTAAGGTTTATTAGAGTGAGCCTTCACGTCTAAACTGATCGTCGCATTTTAACGAGAGACTCTCTCGCCACTAAAAACAAGACTACGATTAAAAATCCTTTGCCTTGGGCCAAAGCCGAAAAGCGTGCCTGTTTCTTAATTCAATTATGTTCCTCTTAGCCCCAACCCGACCCTTCATCTGCCTTTCACCAGCACAGACTCCAAGTTAAATAAGTATTTATGATCACCAATCGAGAAAGATACGCACTCACGAATTCTCGCGAAATAATATATTTAACGAAAATCCAATATCCATAAGATATTTCCTTTGCACTCATAAGATAAAACTTAATTAAAAAAGAGAATCAAGCAGAATCTCCACGGCAATATCTGAACACAAGGACTGGGTCCTATCCGGGGTTATCGTTCCGATCGACAGCCGTTCGCCGCCGCCCCAACTCTGTATCGGGGCGCGAGTCTTTGATGGAGGGGAGAAACCGGGAACAGTTTTGTCCGGCGAGCACTTCTATCCGGGAAGGTTGACGAGATCGCGGCCAGGGCTGCCGACGATCCTGAGGGTCATTTGCAACAGGCAGGACATCCGGAGGTGGCTTATATCAGCGATGGCGACCGGTACGTCTGCTGCTCGTCGAATTCAAGCACGAGGGTTCGCACCACAAGTGACATGGCCGCAGCTGCCGGATCGGCAAGCGGGCTGATGCCATCCTGCACGACCATGGCGACACCCTGCGGCCAAGAACCTGGTCAGTCAGTATCCGGGGGACACTTTGCGAGCGCCTTACTTCAAACCGCCAAACCGCCGATAGAAACTTTCGCCCACGTCGGGCAGCGGACCATCGGCGTTTTCCAGCGCGTCGTTGAGCCATTCCTCGGCCTTGGCGTAGATCAGGCGATAGATGTTGCGGCAGAGCTGGCGCGCCGCCCGGCCTTCCCAGTCGCCAGGGAGCAGTTCATCGGGCAACTGCGGGTCGCGCAACAGCAGTTTGCGGTACTCGTGAATCAGCAGCAGGCGCGCCAGGAAACAATCGGCCGGTTGCAGTTGCTCCTGCTCGCGCAGCGCTTGCCACAGCGGCCGGAACAGCTGGATGAACTCACTGTAGTGAGCCGCCAGCTCATCGATGTTCCAGCTTTCGCGCACCTGCAAGCGCAACGCCTTGGAGGCCAGCACATCCTGGGCAGTGGTCTCGAACACAATGGTGTCTTCCTGGGCACCAAGGTCCACCAGGGTCGCGTTGATATCCGCCCGATCGCTGCGGGGACAGGCCAGCACCACCGGCGAAATCGCGCCAAAACCTTGCCATTCCAGCTCTTCGCGCACCTGCTTGCGCTTGTCCTGGCCAAGCTGCGACAGCATGACCAGGCACCAGGAACCATCCCAGGCCGGCACGCTGGCGTTATAGACCCGCTTGAAGGCCTTGTCGAAACGCCGGCGACCGGTACCGGTCAGGCTGTAATAGCTGCGGCGCCCGACTTTCTCGGCGCTCAGCCAGCCTTCCTTGGTCAGGCGAAAGATCGAGGTGCGGATCAGCCGCTCATTGATGCCGATGGGTTCGAGCAACTGGATCAGGCTGCCCAGCCATACCGTACCGCCGTGGGGTTCGATGGCATCGCCGTACAGGGTAATGATCAGGGAGCTGGCGCGAATCGGCGTCTGCTCCTGGAAACGGGTCACGAGGTGATGCAACGGTGCTAGGGACGACATGGGCGTACCGGACAAAAAGGAAGAAATATACCGGGTTTCACCGGCTTGGAGTGGCCTGGACCGCACGACCCACTGTGCCTTGGCTGTTCACTGGCCGGTATTTTTCGGGCGCAGGCCGCGGTCAGTGATCCGCGGGCGATTGGCTTCGGGCTCCGCGAGCGGCTCACAGACCTGCATCTGCTCCAGGCAGCGCCTGGCCAGCTGTTGATATTCACGGGTGCCGGCCTGCTTCCAGTGCAGCTCTTCGTCGCTGAGGCGGCGTTTGACGCTGGCCGGGGCGCCCATGACCAGCGACTGCTCCGCACACTCGAAGCCGGCCTTGACGAAGGCCGCCGCGGACACGAAGCAGCGTGGCGCGATCCGCGCGTTATCCATCACCACCGCGTTCATCCCCACCAGCGCATCGGCGCCGATCCGGCAGCCATGCAGCACCGCGCCATGGCCGATATGGCCGTTGCGCTCGACCACCGTGTCGCTGTCGGGAAAACCATGCATCACACAGGTGTCCTGCAGGTTGGCCCCCTCCTCCAGCACGATCCGCCCGAAATCGCCGCGCAGGCTGGCCAGCGGGCCGATGTAGCAATGGGCACCGACTATCACGTCGCCGATCAGCACGGCGGACGGATGCACATAAGCACTGGGATGGACCACCGGGGTCAGGCCGTCGAGGCTGTAGCAGGTCATGAGGTACTCCTTGGCTAGGGCAGCAAGTCGAAACATTACGCAAAGCGATGCCGATCAGGATTTATTTTGTATCACATAAAGCTTAAACGAAAAAGCGAAAAACAGTATCGCGTCTTTGCTCAGCGAAGGCCGCTAAGCAAAGGCCATAGCCCCAGTAAAATCTAGAAAATCACGACTTGATCGACCCTCTCCGTCCTGGTGCAATCGATTCAAGCCCCCAACTTAAAGACACAACAATAGTATTTTTACGTTGCATTTATGTATCGCATTGGCGATATACTCGGCGAAAACCGGCTTCCCAGCCGATCCAATAATGACCCGGCCCTGCGCCGAGCGTGCACCGTGAGGGCATCCGCCATGCCTCAAACCCTTGCTGTCGAAAGCCTCGATGGCGGCGTTCGACTGATTACCCTGCAACGCCCCGCCGCCCTGAATGCCCTGACCAGCGAATTGCTCGGCGAACTGGCAGCCGCCCTGGACGCCGCCCAGGCCGATGACACTGTCCAGGTCGTGGTGCTGACCGGCAGCCGCAAGGCCTTCGCCGCCGGCGCCGACATCAATGAAATGGCCGAGCGCGACCTCACCGGCATCCTCAATGACCCGCGCCAGGCTTCCTGGCAGCAGATCACCGCCTTCAGCAAACCGCTGATCGCCGCGGTCAACGGCTTTGCCCTCGGCGGCGGCTGCGAGCTGGCCATGCACGCCGACATCCTGATCGCCGGCGAGGACGCCCGTTTTGGCCAGCCGGAAATCAACCTCGGGATCATGCCCGGCGCCGGCGGCACCCAGCGCCTGCTGCGGGCGGTCGGCAAGTCCCTGGCCATGCAGATGGTCCTCGGCGGCGAGTCGATCGATGCCCGCCATGCCTTGCGCGCCGGCCTGGTCAGCGAAGTTACCCAACCGGAATTCACGGTCGAGCGTGCCCTGCAGTTGGCGCGGCTGATCGCCGGCAAGGCGCCGCTGGCCCTGCGCCTGGCCAAGGAGGCGCTGCTCAAGGCGCTGGACACCGACCTCGCCAGCGGCCTGCGCTTCGAGCGCCATGCCTTCACGGTACTGGCCGGCACCCGCGACCGCGAAGAAGGCATCCGTGCCTTCCAGGAAAAACGCCGGCCCCGCTTCACCGGCCACTAGGCCGCCGCAGCGGCCAACGACTCACACGACCTGTCAGAGAGCGCCAGAACATGAACTTCGAACACATCCTGTTTTCCGTCGAGGCAGGCGTCGCCCTCCTCAGCCTGAACCGCCCCGAGCAGCTCAACAGCTTCAATGCGCAGATGCATGGCGAGGTTCGCGAAGCGCTCAAGCAACTGCGCGCCAATCCCGAGGCCCGGGTACTGCTGCTGACCGGCGAAGGCCGGGGTTTCTGCGCCGGTCAGGACCTGAGCGACCGCAATGTGGCACCCGGCGCGGAGGTGCCGGACCTGGGCGAATCCATCGAACGTTTCTACAACCCGCTGATCCGCCAGTTGCGCGACCTGCCGCTGCCGGTGATCTGCGCGGTGAACGGCGTGGCCGCCGGGGCCGGGGCCAACATTCCCCTGGCCTGCGACCTGGTGCTGGCCGCCCGTTCGGCGAGCTTTATCCAGGCGTTCTGCAAGATCGGCCTGATCCCCGACTCCGGCGGCACCTGGACCTTGCCGCGCCTGGTCGGCATGGCGCGGGCCAAGGCCCTGGCCCTGCTGGGCAATCGCCTGACGGCCGAACAGGCCGAGCAATGGGGCCTGATCTATCGCTGCGTCGAAGATGCCGAATTGCGTGATGAGGCCCTCAAGCTTGCGCGCCACCTGGCCACCCAACCGACCTATGGCCTGGCACTGATCAAGCGCAGCCTCAACGCCAGCCTGAACAACAGCTTCGACGAACAGCTGGAACTGGAAAAAGACCTGCAACGCCTGGCCGGACGCAGCGAGGACTACCGCGAAGGCGTGAGCGCCTTCATGGACAAACGCACACCGACCTTCAAGGGGCGTTGAACATGAACGCACTGACACCCCAGGCCCGCGTCGCGGTGATCGGCGCCGGCGCGATGGGCGCCGGCATCGCCCAGGTCGCGGCCCAGGCCGGCCACCCGGTATGGCTGCTGGACAACCGTCCGGGCGCCGCGGCGCAAGCCATCGCCGGCATCGACCGGCAACTCGCCAGGCGCGTGACCAATGGCAAGCTCTATGCTCAGGCGCACAGGGCGACCATGGCCCGACTGCAGGCGGCCGAAGCCATCGAGCAACTGGCCGACAGCGAGCTGATCATCGAAGCCATCGCCGAGAACCTCGAGGCCAAGCGCGAGCTGTTTCGCCAGCTGGAAAGCCTGTGCCGCGACAGCTGCATCCTCGCCAGCAACACCTCTTCGCTATCGATCACCCGCATCGCCGCCGGCCTGAAACGACCCGAACGCCTGCTGGGCCTGCACTTTTTCAACCCGGCGCCGGCCATGCCGCTGGTCGAGGTCGTCTCGGGACTGGCCAGCGACCGGCAACTGGCGCAGTGCCTGTACGACACCGCCACGAACTGGGGCAAGCAGCCGGTGCACACCCGCTCCACCCCGGGCTTTATCGTCAACCGCGTGGCCCGGCCGTTCTACGCCGAAAGCCTGCGCCTGCTGCAGGAAGGCGCAGGCGACTGCGCCACGCTCGACGCCCTGCTGCGCGAGGCCGGTGGTTTTGCCATGGGCGCCTTCGAACTGACGGACCTGATCGGGCATGACGTCAACTACGTGGTGACCTGCTCGGTATTCGAGGCCTATTACGGCGACATGCGCTTTCAGCCATCGCTGATTCAGCAGGAACTGGTGGATGCCGGGCACTTCGGACGCAAGACCGGCCAGGGTTTCTATGCCTATGCCGAGGGCGTCGAACGCCCCGCCCCCGTGGAGTTGCACAGCGAGCAGAACATCGAGCACTGCGTAATCGAGGGCGACCTGGGGGTTGCCCAAGGTTTGCTGCAACGCCTGCGCGAGTCCGGCGTGCGTCTGGTTGAGCGTGATGGCCCTGGCCTGTTGCGGGTCGGCGATGCGGTACTGGCCATCAGCGATGGACGCCTGGCCAGCCAGCGCGCCCGCGACCAAGGCTTGAGCAACCTGATCTTGCTGGACCTGGCCCATGACTACGCCAGCGCCGGTCGCCTGGCCATCAGTTGCTGCGCCGGCACCGACCCACTGGCCCGCGACCAGGCGGTGGCACTGTTGCAACGCGCCGGGTTCAAGGTCAGCCAGCTCAGCGACAGCCCGGGGCTGCTGGTCCTGCGCACCGTGGCGATGCTCGCCAACGAGGCCGCCGACGCCTTGCTGCAAGGCGTGGCCTCGGCGGTGGACATCGACCTGGCGATGCGCGCCGGGGTCAATTACCCCGAAGGCCCCCTGGCGTGGGCCGACCGCCTGGGCCTGCCAAGGGTGCTCGAGATTCTGCAAAACCTGCAGGCCGCCTACGGCGAGGAACGCTATCGAACCTCCCTGCTGCTGCGTCAGCGGGTCACCGAAGGGAGAAACCTGCATGATTGACCACCCCGCCATGAGCCTGGCCAGCGCCTGCGCGCAGAGCCTGTTCAAACGCGACAACGCCAGCCAGGCCCTGGGCATGCGCCTATTGTCGGTAGCGCCCGGCACCGCCCGGCTGGGCATGAGCGTGCGCGAAGACATGCTGCAGGGCCACGGCACCTGCCACGGCGGCTTGCTGTTCGCCCTGGCAGACTCGGCCTTCGCCCTGGCCTGCAATACCTACGACGAAGCCACGGTGGCCATCGGCTGCAGCATCGACTACATCGCCCCGGCCCGCCTGGGCGACACCCTGACCGCCGATTGCATCGAACAAAGCCGCAGCGGCCGCACCGGCAACTACGACGTGCGGATCGAAAACCAGCATGGCGTGCTGATCGCCCTGTTCCACGGCAAATCCTACAAAGTGCGCGGCCCGGTGCTGGCGCAGGAGGCCCCCAATGAATGACGCCCTGATCATCGATGCAGTCCGCACCCCCATCGGCCGTTACGGCGGCGCCCTGAGCCGCGTGCGCGCCGACGACCTGGGCGCGGTGCCGTTACGCGCCCTGGTGCAGCGTAACCCCGGAGTCGACTGGAGCCGGGTCGATGAAGTGATCTACGGCTGCGCCAACCAGGCCGGCGAAGACAATCGCAACGTGGCACGCATGTCGGCGCTGCTGGCCGGGTTGCCGGTGGAGGTCCCCGGCACCACCCTCAACCGCTTGTGCGGCTCCGGCCTGGACGCCATTGGCAGCGCCGCCCGCGCCCTGCGTTGTGGCGAGGCCGGGCTGGTGCTGGCCGGCGGCGTCGAATCGATGTCCCGCGCGCCGCTGGTGATGGGCAAGGCGCAGACCGCGTTTTCGCGCCAGGCCGAACTGTTCGACAGCACCATCGGCTGGCGCTTCGTCAACCCGTTGATGGAACAAGGTTTCGGCATCGACTCGATGCCGGAAACCGCGGAAAACGTCGCCGAGCAGTTCGGCATTTCCCGCGCCGACCAGGACGCCTTCGCCCTGCGCAGCCAGCAGCGGGCCGCGGCGGCGCAAGCCAGCGGACGCCTGGCCAGGGAAATAGTCGCGGTGCCCATCCCCCAGCGCAAAGGCCCGCCGACCCTGGTCGAACACGACGAGCACCCAAGGGGCGACACCACCCTCGAACAATTGCAGAAGCTCGGCACGCCGTTCCGCCAGGGCGGCAGCGTCACCGCGGGCAACGCCTCGGGGGTCAACGACGGCGCCTGCGCCCTGTTGCTGGCCGACGCGGTAACCGCGCAACGCTACGGCCTCAAGGCACGCGGCCGGGTGGTCGCCATGGCCACCGCCGGGGTCGAGCCACGGATCATGGGCATCGGCCCGGTGCCGGCCACGCGCAAGGTGCTGGAACTGGCCCGGCTGAGCCTGGCGGACATGGACGTGATCGAGCTCAACGAGGCGTTCGCCGCCCAGGGCCTGGCGGTGCTGCGCGAGCTGGGCCTGGCGGACGACGACGGGCGGGTCAACCCCAACGGCGGCGCCATCGCCCTGGGCCACCCCCTGGGCATGAGCGGCGCGCGCCTGGTGACCACCGCGCTGCATGAGCTGGAGCAGCGCCAGGGTCGCTACGCCTTGTGCACCATGTGCATCGGCGTGGGCCAGGGCATCGCGCTGATCATCGAACGACTTTAAGACGGGATACACCCGCGCCCGGAGCCCCCACGGGTATCCTGGGCGCAGGCACTCAGGAGCCGCCCGCCGGCGGCTCGACACAACAATAATTCGAGTGAAGCCATGAACATGCCAATTGCCAAAGCCGTGCTTGATCCCCTGCTGGACCCGCTGGAGACCGCCAGCGTCGACCAGTTGCGCCAGCATCAACTGGAACGCCTGCGCTGGAGCCTGAACCACGCCTACCGCAATGTGCCGCTGTACCGCCAGCGCTTCGACGAGCTGGGCGTGCACCCGGACGATGTGCGCAGCCTGGAGGACCTGGCGCAGTTCCCGTTCACCAGCAAGTCCGACCTGCGCGACAACTATCCCTACGGCATGTTCGCCGTGCCGGTCCAGGACGTGGTGCGCCTGCACGCCTCCAGCGGCACCACCGGCAAGCCGACGGTGGTCGGTTACACCCAGAACGACATCGACACCTGGGCCAGGGTGGTCGCGCGCTCGATTCGCGCGGCCGGCGGCCGACGTGGCGACAAGGTCCATGTGTCCTACGGCTATGGCCTGTTCACCGGTGGCCTGGGAGCCCACTACGGCGCCGAACGCCTGGGCTGCACGGTGATTCCGATGTCCGGCGGCCAGACCGAAAAACAGGTGCAACTGATCAAGGACTTCCAGCCGGACATCATCATGGTCACGCCCTCCTACATGCTCAACATCGCCGACGAGATCGAGCGCCAGGGCATCGATCCGCAAAAGCTCGCCCTGCGCCTGGGGATCTTCGGCGCCGAACCCTGGACCGCCGAGCTGCGCAGCGCCATCGAACAGCGCCTGGGCATCACCGCGCTGGATATCTACGGGCTCTCGGAAATCATGGGCCCGGGCGTGGCCATGGAATGCGCCGAGACCAAGGACGGGCCGACCATCTGGGAGGACCACTTCTACCCCGAGATCATCGACCCGGTGACCGGCCAGGTGTTGCCGGACGGCCAGATGGGCGAGCTGGTGTTCACCTCGCTGAGCAAGGAAGCCCTGCCGATGATCCGCTACCGCACCCGCGACCTGACCCGCCTGCTGCCCGGTACCGCGCGACCCATGCGGCGTATCGACAAGATCACCGGGCGCAGCGACGACATGCTGATCATTCGCGGAGTCAACGTGTTCCCGACACAGATCGAGGAGCAGGTGCTCAAGGTCCGGCAACTCTGCGAATGCTACGAGATCCACCTGTACCGCAATGGCAACCTCGACAGCGTCGAGGTGCATGTGGAACTCAAGAACGAGAATCAACAGCTGGGCGACGAGCAGCAGAAAGCCATCTGCGACGAACTAAGCCGGCACATAAAGACCTACATCGGTATCAGCTCGCGTATCGTTTTGCGCCCGGCCTTTTCCCTCAAGCGCTCCGAGGGCAAGGCCAGCCACGTGATGGATAACCGGCAGAAATAAGCCATTCCAAGCTTAAAGCCCTGCTTCGGCGGGGCTTTTTTTTGCCCAAGGGAAAGCCTTCAGCGAGCAAAGCGATACAAAACTATATGCGACACGTTATTTTTTGTTTGATATTTATTTTTGTATCACATATAAAGTTCTCCATGCCCAGGCAATCCTTCACGGCAGGAGACGCACCATGTACGCACAGCTGGTAGAGACCGGAGTCAAAAGCATCAAGCCCCGTTCGGAAATGTCCGAACAGGAACGCGCCTTCCAGGACAAAATCGATTCGGAAATCAAGATCGAGGCCAAGAACTGGATGCCGGATGCCTATCGGCAAACCCTGATCCGGCAGATTTCCCAGCACGCCCATTCGGAAATCGTCGGCATGCTGCCCGAAGGCAACTGGGTGACCCGCGCGCCGACCCTCAAGCGCAAGCTGCAACTGATGGCCAAGATCCAGGACGAAGCCGGCCACGGCCTGTACCTGTACAGCGCGATGGAAACCCTGGGCGCCGACCGCGACGAGGAAATCGCCAAGCTGCACAGCGGCCGCGCCAAGTACTCGAGCATCTTCAACTACCCGACGCTGAACTGGGCCGACATGGGCGCGGTGGGCTGGCTGGTGGACGGCGCGGCGATCGTCAACCAGGTGGTGCTGCAGCGCACCTCCTACGGCCCCTACTCCCGGGCCATGGTGCGCATCTGCAAGGAAGAGAGCTTCCACCAGCGCCAGGGCTACGAAATCCTCCTGACCATGATGCGCGAGGGCAACCAGGCGCAGAAGGACATGGTCCAGGACGCCATCAACCGGCTGTGGTGGCCGGCACTGATGATGTTCGGCCCCAGCGACGAACACTCGCCCAACAGCGCGCAGTCCATGGCCTGGAAGATCAAGCGCCAGAGCAACGACGAACTGCGCCAGCGCTTCATCGACCAGACCATCCCGCAGCTGGAGCTGCTCGGCTGCACCTGCCCGGACCCGGACCTTAGGTGGAACGCCGAACGCGGCCACTACGACTTCGGCGAGATCCAGTGGGACGAATTCTACGAAGTGCTCAAGGGCAACGGCCCTTGCAACCAGGAACGCGTCGCTACCCGGCGCAAGGCCATCGAGGACGGCGCCTGGGTGCGCGAAGCCGCGGTCGCCCACGCCCGCAAGAAAACCAATAAAAACGCCGCGTGAATCGTAGCCGCTGCCGAAGGTTGCAATAAGGCCCGAAGGGCCTTCGAGGGCCTCAAGAGCGCGCCCCCTTCGGGGTCGATCGCAGCCTGCGGCCGCGGCTACATGAATTCAGCCCCTGATGTGGAGTCACCCTTATGTCCGAATGGACCCTCTTCGAAGTCTTCGTGCGCAGCAAGCACGGGCTCAACCACAAACATGTCGGCAGCGTGCATGCCGCCGACAGCGCCATGGCCATCGAGAACGCCCGCGAGCTCTACACCCGCCGCAGCGAAGGCGTGAGCCTGTGGGTGGTGCCCTCGGCGCTGATCGTCGCCTCGTCCCCGGATGAAAAGGACCCGCTGTTCGACCCGGCGGACGACAAGGTCTATCGCCACGCCAGCTTCTACAAGCTGCCGGCCGAAGTCGGGCACATGTGAGGTCGACCATGAACACGCGAAGCGAATTGATCCAATACTTGCTGCGCCTGGGCGACAGCGCCCTGGTCCAGGGCCAGCGCCTGTGCCAGTGGTGCGGCCGCGCGCCGGCCCTGGAAGAAGAACTGGCGCTGATGAACGTCGGCCTCGACCTGGTGGGCCAGGCCCGCAACTGGCTGGACTACGCCGCCGAACTGCTGGACGACGGCCGCGATGCCGACCACCTGGCGTTCCGCCGCGACGAGCGGGCCTATCGCAACCTGCTGCTGGTGGAACAGCCCAACGGCGATTTCGCCGTGACCATGCTCAAGCAGTTTCTCTACGATGCCTGGCACCTGGAAGTGCTCAAGGGCCTGGCCCAGTCCAGCGACGAACGCATCGCCGGGATCGCCGCCAAGGCGGTGAAGGAAGTCACCTATCACCTGCGCCGCTCCAGCGAATGGGTCGAACGCCTGGGCGACGGCACCGAGCACAGCCACCAGCGCATGCTGGAGGCGATTCCCCTGCTCTGGCGCTTCACCGTCGAGCTGATCGGCGGCGACGACAGCGAAAACCACCTGCACGGCGCCGGCATCATCGCCGACCCCGCGCAGGTCGCCAGTGCCTGGCAGGCGACGGTGGCGCGAATCTTCGCCAGCGCCACCCTGCCCCTGCCGCCGGCCCCCAGCCATTTCTACCTGGACGCTCGCCGCGGCCTGCACAGCGAACACCTGGGCATTCTGCTGGCGGAAATGCAGGCGCTGCCACGAGCGTACCCCGATGCGACCTGGTGAGCTGATTTCCAGCGACCGCGGCGCCCGGGCCCTGCAACCGGGCGACCTGGAGGCGGCCTGGAACATCCTGGGCGCGGTCATGGACCCGGAGGTGCCGGTGGTCAGCGTGGTGGAGCTGGGCATCGTCCGCGACCTCGACTGGCACGACGGCCACCTGCAGGTGGTGGTCACCCCGACCTACTCCGGCTGCCCGGCCACCGAGGTGATCGAGGGCGATATCCGCGCCGCCCTGGAACTCGCCGGGTTTTCCGCGCCCCGGCTGCAACGCCGGCTGACCCCGGCCTGGAGCACCGACTGGATCACCGCCAGCGGCCGCGAACGGCTGCGGGCCTACGGCATCGCCCCGCCCGTGGGCAGTGGCAGCAAGCGCAGCCTGCTGGGCGAAAGCGCCGCCATCTGCTGCCCGCAATGTGGCAGCAGCCACACCGAACAGCTCAGCGAATTCGGCTCGACCGCCTGCAAGGCGCTGTATCGCTGCCGGGACTGCCTGGAGCCGTTCGACTATTTCAAGTGCATCTGACGCCGTGTCAGTGGGAGAACAACCATGAGCAAATTCCACAGCCTGACCATCAAGGATGTGCGCAGCGAAACCCGCGATGCGGTGTCTATCGCCTTCGAGATTCCGCAGCACCTGCAGGACAGCTTTCATTTCACCCAGGGCCAGCATCTGGTGATGCGCACCCAACTGGATGGCGAGGAAGTGCGCCGTTCCTATTCGATCTGCGCCGGGGTCAACGACGGCGAGTTGCGCATTGCCGTGAAGCGCGTGGCCGGCGGGCGTTTTTCGGCGTTCGCCAATGACCGGCTCAAGCCCGGGCACTGCCTGGACGTGATGCCGCCCGCCGGGCACTTCCATGTCGAACTCGACCCCGCGCGCCATGGCCAGTACCTGGCGGTGGCGGCCGGCAGCGGCATCACGCCGATCCTGTCGATCATCAAGAGCACCCTGGAAACCGAGCCCCACAGCCGCGTCACCCTGCTGTACGGCAACCGTGCAAGCTCCGCCGCCCTGTTTCGCGAACAGCTGGAAGACCTGAAGAACCGCTACCTGCAACGCTTGAACCTGATCTTCGTGTTCAGCCGCGAACAGCAGGACGTCGACCTCTACAACGGCCGGATCGACGCCGACAAATGCGCCCGGCTGTTCTCCCGTTGGCTCGACGTCAAGGCCCTGGACGCCGCCTTCATCTGCGGTCCGCAGGCGATGACCGAAACCGTGCGCGACAGCCTAAAAGCCCACGGCATGGCCGCCGAGCGCATTCACTTCGAGCTGTTCGCCGCCGCGGGCAGCCCGCACAAGCGCGAGGCGCGCGAAGCCGCCCGGCAGCTCGATGCGGCGGTCAGCCAGATCACCGTGATCAGCGACGGTCGCGCCCTGGCCTTCGACCTGCCGCGCAACAGCCAGAGCATCCTCGACGCCGGCAATGCCCAGGGCGCCGAGCTGCCCTATTCGTGCCGCGCCGGGGTGTGCTCCACCTGCAAGTGCAAGGTGATCGAGGGCGAAGTGGAGATGGACAGCAACCACGCCCTCGAGGACTACGAAGTGGCGGCCGGGTACGTGCTGTCGTGCCAGTCGTTCCCGGTCAGCGACAAGGTGGTGCTGGACTTCGACCAGCTCTGACCTGTGGCCGCTGCCGGAGGCTGCGATCGACTTGGGCGGCACTCCGACGAAGCGGGCGCACGATCTTGAGATCGCTGAAGGCCTTCGGCCTTATCGCAGCCTCCGGCAGCGGCTACAGAAAAAATTCACCGCGTTTCAACCAAAACAAAAACAACATCAAGAGAGCGCTCCCATGACCCCGCAAGACATCGAACAGATCCGCCGGCACCCCGACTTCATCCAGCTGGTGCGGCGCAAACAGAACCTCTACTGGTCCCTGACCCTGGCCATGCTGGTGATCTACTACGGCTTCGTGCTGCTGGTGGCGTTTTCCCCCAGCACCCTGGGGCGCTCGCTCAGTGGCGGGGTGACCACGGTGGGCATGCTGGTGGGCGTGGCGATCGTGCTGCTGGCCTTCGCCCTCACCGGCTTTTATGTCTATCGCGCCAATAACGTGATCGACCCGCTGAACGAAAAGCTCAAGCAGGAGTGCGCCCAATGAAGCGCTTGCTGGCGTTGTTCGCCCTGCCGTGCCTGTTCGCCACCGACCTGGCGCTGGCCGCCGAAGGCAGCGCGCGCCCCTTGAACTGGAACGCCATCGGCATGTTCCTGGTGTTTGTCCTGTTCACCCTCGGCGTCACCCGCTGGGCCGCCCTGCGCACCCGCTCGGCCAGCGACTTCTATACCGCCGGCGGCGGCATGAGCGGCTTGCAGAATGGCCTGGCGATCGCCGGCGACATGATCTCCGCAGCGTCCTTCCTGGGCATCTCGGCGATGATGTTCCTCAACGGCTATGACGGCCTGCTGTACGCCCTGGGCGTGCTCGCCGGCTGGCCGATCATCCTGTTCCTGATCGCCGAACGCCTGCGCAACCTGGGCAAGTACACCTTCGCCGACGTGGTGTCCTACCGGCTGGAACAGACCCCGGTGCGCCTGACCTCGGCCTTCGGCACCCTGACCGTGGCCCTGATGTACCTGGTGGCGCAGATGGTCGGCGCCGGCAAGCTGATCGAGTTGCTGTTCGGCATCAGCTACCTCTACGCGGTGATGCTGGTCGGGGTGCTGATGGTGTTCTACGTGACCTTCGGCGGCATGCTCGCCACCACCTGGGTGCAGATCATCAAGGCGGTGATGCTGCTGTTCGGCACCAGCTTCATGGCGTTCATGGTGCTCAGGCATTTCGGCTTCAGCACCGAGGCGATGTTCGCCGGGGCCAGCGCCGTGCACGCCAAGGGCAGCGCGATCATGGCCCCGGGCGGGTTGCTGTCGAACCCTATCGATGCCATTTCCCTGGGCCTGGGCATGATGTTCGGCACCGCCGGCCTGCCGCATATCCTGATGCGCTTCTTTACCGTCAGCGACGCCAAGGAAGCACGCAAGAGCGTGTTCTACGCCACCGGTTTCATCGGCTACTTCTATCTACTGCTGATCGTGGTCGGCTTCGGCGCGATCGTCATGGTCGGCACCGATCCTTCGTTCCGCGACGCCAGCGGCGCGATCATCGGCGGCGGCAACATGATCGCCGTGCACCTGGCCCAGGCGGTGGGCGGCAACCTGTTCCTCGGCTTCATCTCGGCGGTGGCCTTCGCCACCATCCTCGCGGTGGTCGCCGGCCTGGCGCTGTCCGGGGCCTCGGCGGTGTCCCACGACCTGTACGCCTGCGTGCTGCGCAAGGGCCAGGCCAGCGAGCAGCAGGAAATGCGCGTGTCGCGCATCGCCACCCTGTGCATCGGCGTGCTGGCGATCGTCCTCGGCCTGCTGTTCGAGTCGCAGAACATCGCCTTCCTCTCCGGGCTGGTGCTGGCCATCGCCGCCTCGGTGAATTTCCCGGTGCTGTTCCTTTCGATGTTCTGGAAAGGCCTGACCACCCGCGGCGCGGTGACCGGCAGCCTGGCCGGACTGGTGTCGGCGATCGTGCTGCTGGTGCTGAGCCCGGCGGTCTGGGTCAACGTGCTGCATCACGAACGGGCGCTGTTCCCCTACTCCAACCCGGCGCTGTTTTCCATGAGCCTGGCGTTCCTCAGTGCCTGGCTGTTCTCGGTGACCGACACCTCGGCGCGGGCCGAACTGGAGCGTGGACGCTACCTCGCGCAGTTCATCCGCTCGATGACCGGCATCGGCGCCTCCGGCGCCAGCAAACACTGAACCCGTTCCGATCGATGACAGGGAATAACAACAATGAACCCCGTTTCCATCGCCTCACCGAAACACCTGCTGCCGGCCATGGCCTCGCTGGGCCTGGGCCTGTTCACCTGCAGCGTACAAGCCGACTTCATCAGCGACAGCAAGGCCCGGATCGAAATGCGCAACCACTACATCAACCGTGACTTCCGCCAGGCCAACGCCGCGCAGTCCAAGGCCGAGGAATGGGCCCAGGGCTTCACCGCGCGGATCGAGTCCGGCTACACCGAGGGCACCCTGGGTTTCGGCCTGGACGCCCTCGGCGAGCTCGGGCTCAAGCTCGACTCCAGCGCGGATCGCCGCGGCACTGGCCTGCTGCCGTTCGGCCCCAACAGCCACGAACCTGCGGACGAGTTCAGCGAGCTGGGCCTGACCGGCAAGCTGCGCCTGTCGAAAAGCGTCTTGAAGATCGGCACCCTGCAACCGCTGCTGCCCGTGGCGACTTACAACGACACCCGCCTGCTCGGCTCGACCTTCCAGGGCGGCCTGCTGACCAGCCAGGAAATCAGCGGCCTGACGGTAAATGCCGGGCGCCTGACCGAAGCCAACCTGCGGGACTCCTCGAGCAACGACGACATCGGTTATGGCGCCGCCCGCAGCGATCATTTCGACTTCGCCGGTGGCAGCTACGCCTTCAACCCGCAACTGAGCCTCAGCTACTACTACGGCAAGCTCGAACAGATCTATCGCCAGCACTACCTCGGCCTGCTGCATACCCAGCCCCTGGGCGGCGGCTTCAGCCTGCGCAGCGACCTGCGCTACTTCGACAGCCGTGGCGACGGCGCCGAGCGCGCCGGGCGGATCGACAACCGCAACTTCAACAGCATGTTCAGCCTGATCAAGGGAGCGCACAAAATCAGCGCCACCTGGCAGCAGCTGTCCGGCGACAGCGCCTTCCCGTTCCTCAACGGCGGCGATCCCTATGTGGTCAACCTGGTGACCTACAACACCTACACCCGTGCCGAGGAAGACTCCTGGCAGCTGCGCTACGACTACGACTTCGCGGCCATGGGCCTGCCCGGCCTGACCTTCATGACCCGCTACACCGACGGCCGCCACGTCAAGGCGGGCAGCATCGACAACGGCCGCGAGACCGAACGCGACACCGACATCACCTACGTGATCCAGAGCGGACCGCTGAAGGACCTGAGCATCCGCTGGCGCAACGTGACCTTTCGTTCAGGCAACGGCCTGACCACCGACCTCGACGAGAACCGCCTGATCCTCGGCTACACCCTGGCTCTTTGGTAAACCCCGCCGGCGCGGTCGCTGGCCGCGCCGGCCTCATTCATCATCCGGAGGAATCGTGATGCCTCACGCCCCTACCCTGCAAAGCTTCATCGCCGGCCGCTGGATCGGCCAACACGGCGCCCAGGTGCTGCGCAGCGCCATCGACGGCCACGAACTGGCCCGCACCCACGAAGAACGCCTGGATTTCGCCGAGGCGCTCGACCATGGCCGGCACCAGGGCATCGCCTCCCTCATGGCCCTGGACTTCCAGCAGCGTGCCCAGCGGCTCAAGGCGCTGGCGCTGTACCTGAGCGAGCGCAAGGAACAGCTGTACGCCATCTCCCACCACAGCGGCGCCACCCGCGCCGACAGCTGGATCGACATCGAGGGCGGCAACAGCACCCTGTTCACCTATGCCAGCCTGGGTTCGCGGGAACTGCCCTCGGGCAATATCGTCCACGAAGGCCCGGCGCTGCAGTTGAGCAAGCTCGGCAGTTTCGCCGGCACCCATATCCTGGTGCCCCGCGGTGGCCTGGCGGTGCATATCAACGCTTTCAACTTCCCGATCTGGGGCATGCTGGAAAAATTCGCCCCGAGCTTCCTCGCCGGCATGCCGTGCATCGTCAAGCCGGCCACCGCCACCAGCTACCTGACCGAGGCCGTGGTACGCCTGATGGATGAATCGGGGCTGTTGCCCGCCGGCAGCCTGCAACTGGTGATCGGCGGCACCGGTGACCTGCTGGACCGTCTGCAGGGCCAGGACGTGCTGACCTTCACCGGCTCGGCCGATACCGCGGCCAAGCTGCGCGCCAATCCGCAGCTGATTCGCAATTCGGTGCCGTTCAATGCCGAAGCCGACTCGCTTAACTGCGCGATCCTCGCCCCAGACGTAAGCCCGGACGACGAAGAGTTCGAGCTGTTCATCAAGGAAGTGGCCCGGGAAATGACCACCAAGGCCGGGCAGAAATGCACCGCCATTCGCCGCGCCATCGTGCCGGCCAGGCACATCGACGCGGTTGCCAGCCGCCTGCGCGACAGGCTGGCCAAGGTGGTGGTCGGCGACCCGGCGGTGGAAGGCGTGCGCATGGGCGCGCTGGCCTCCCACGACCAGCAACGGGACGTGGCCGAACGCCTGGAGAGCTTGTTGCAGAGCAGCGACCTGTTGTTCGGCGCCCGCGACGGCTTCGAGCCGCGCGGGGCAAACACCCGAGAGGGCGCGTTCTTCGCCCCGACCCTGCTGCAGGCCCGCGACCCGCATGCCGAAGGCGGCGCCCACGATATCGAGGCCTTCGGCCCGGTCAGCACGCTGATGGCCTATGACGACCTCGACGAAGCCCTGGCCCTGGCCGCGCGAGGCAAAGGCAGCCTGGTGGCCAGCCTGGTGACCCGCGATCCACGCATCGCCGCCAAGGCCATCCCGGTGGCCGCGGCCTGGCACGGGCGCCTGCTGGTGCTGGACCGTGAATCCGCCGCCGAATCCACCGGCCATGGCTCGCCGCTGCCGCAGCTCAAGCACGGCGGCCCGGGCCGCGCCGGCGGCGGTGAAGAACTCGGTGGCCTGCGCGCGGTGAAGCACTACCTGCAACGGGCGGCGGTGCAAGGCTCGCCGACCATGCTGGCGGCGGTCACCGGCGAATACGTGCGTGGCGCCAAGGTCATCGAGACCGAGGTGCATCCGTTCCGCCGGTTCTTCCAGGACCTGCAGATCGGCGAGTCGCTGCTGACCCACAGGCGCACGGTGACCGAGGCCGACCTGGTGAACTTCGGCTGCCTGTCCGGCGACCACTTCTATATGCACTTCGACGAGATCGCGGCCAAGGAGTCGCAGTTCGGCAAACGCATCGCCCACGGTTACTTCGTGCTGTCGGCGGCGGCCGGGCTGTTCGTGTCCCCGGCGCCGGGCCCGGTATTGGCCAACTATGGCCTGGACACCCTGCGTTTCATCAACCCGGTGGGCATCGGCGACACCATCCAGGCGCGCCTGACCTGCAAACGCAAGATCGACCAGGGCAAGCAGAGCCCGCAAGGCATCCCCCAGGGTGTAGTGGCCTGGGACGTGGAGGTCAGCAACCAGCTGGGCGAGCTGGTGGCCAGCTACGACATCCTGACCCTGGTGGTCAAACGCGAAGACTGACCGCGCGCCCGGATCGCCGACATACCTCAAACTTGTAGGAGCGAGCTTGCTCGCGATGACGGCCTGCAGAACGACATCGAAGGGCCTCATCGCCAGCAAGCTGGCTCCTACAAAAGCCCGGGGCAGTATTTGTGGCAAAAGATTTCAGAGTTTCTTGATCTTCACCGGTGCTTGCGGCAAGTTGCGCGCTTCTTCAATACAAGGAGCAGCCAATGTCCGGTTCACTGGCCCAGGCTTTCACCCACAACTTTCTCG
This sequence comes from Pseudomonas sp. GW456-L12, assembly GCF_059424045.1. Taxonomy (NCBI): domain Bacteria; kingdom Pseudomonadati; phylum Pseudomonadota; class Gammaproteobacteria; order Pseudomonadales; family Pseudomonadaceae; genus Pseudomonas; species Pseudomonas sp. GW456-L12. The sequence goes on along the minus strand of NZ_JBWKZA010000006.1, from coordinate 277,436 downwards.
GCCATTCACCGCGCTGGTACAAAGCCAGCATCCTCGCCTTCCTGCTGCTCAATCCCTTGCTGCTGTTCACGGTCGGCCCGGTGGCGGCCGGCTGGATGCTGGTGGCCGAGTTCATCTTCGCCCTGGCCATGGCCCTCAAGTGCTACCCGTTGATGCCCGGCGGCCTGCTGGTGCTGGAAGCCGTGGCGCTGGGCATGACCACGCCCCAGGCGCTGTACGACGAACTGGTGCACAACTTCCCGGTGATCCTGCTGCTGATGTTCATGGTGGCCGGCATCTATTTCATGAAGGAGCTGCTGCTGTTCCTGTTCTCCCGGCTGTTGCTGGGGGTGCGCTCCAAGGCGCTGCTGGGTCTGCTGTTCTGCTTTCTCTCGGCCTTCCTCTCGGCGTTTCTCGATGCCCTGACGGTGACTGCGGTGATCATCAGCGCCGCGGTGGGCTTCTATTCGGTGTATCACCGGGTGGCGTCCGGCAACGACCCGCGCCAGGACAGCGAATTCAACGACGACCAGCACTTGCCGCAACTGCATCACCAGGACCTGGAACAGTTCCGCGCCTTCCTGCGCAGCCTGCTGATGCATGGCGCGGTGGGCACCGCCCTGGGTGGCGTCTGCACCCTGGTGGGCGAGCCGCAGAACCTGCTGATCGGCCATGAAATGGGTTGGCACTTCGCCGACTTCTTCCTCAAGGTCGCCCCGGTGTCCCTGCCGGTGCTGGTGGCCGGGCTGGTGACCTGCGTGCTGCTGGAGAAACTGCGCTGGTTCGGCTACGGCACCCTGCTGCCGGACAACGTGCGCGCGGTGCTGGCCAACTACGCCGCCGAAGACAACGCCGAACGCACCGACCGGCAACGCGCGGCGCTGCTGGTACAGGGCGTGGCCGCGCTGATCCTGATTGCCGCGCTGGCCCTGCATATCGCCGAGGTCGGCCTGATCGGCCTGATGGTGATCGTGCTGATTACCGCGTTCACCGGCATCACCGACGAGCACCGCCTGGGCAGCGCGTTCAAGGATGCGATGCCGTTCACCGCCCTGCTGGTGGTGTTTTTCGCGGTGGTGGCGGTGATTCACGACCAGCAGCTGTTCACCCCGCTGATCCAGTGGGTGCTGGCGCTGCCGGCGAGCCAGCAGCCGGGCATGCTGTTTATCGCCAACGGACTGTTGTCGGCCATCAGCGATAACGTGTTCGTCGCCACCATCTACATCACCGAAGTGAAACAGGCCTTCGCTTCCGGACTGATGAGCCGCGAACACTTCGAAGCCCTGGCGGTGGCGATCAACACCGGCACCAACCTGCCGAGCGTGGCCACGCCCAACGGCCAGGCGGCGTTCCTGTTCCTGCTGACCTCGGCGATCGCGCCGCTGGTGCGCCTGTCGTATGGACGCATGGTGTGGATGGCGTTGCCCTACACCGTGGTGATGGGGGTGCTGGGCTGGTATGCGGTGAGCTACTGGCTGTAAGGATGTAGCCGCTGCCGTAGGCTGCGATCGACCCGCAGGGTCGCGGCGGTCTCCAGATCGCTGAAGGCCTTCGGCCTTATCGTCCGAACGCGGCCCGAGCCTGCGGCAGCGGCTACAGGTTTTGCATTAGCGCGGCAGGATGAATCGTTCGATCGCCTCGGCGGCGCCATCCACGACATTGCTCCCCGTCACCAGGTCGGCCTGGCGTTTCACCGCCGCTTCGGCCTGGCCCATGGCAATCGACAACCCAGCCTGCTGGAACATCGCCGGGTCGTTGCCGCCATCGCCCAGCGCCGCGGTGCGCGCAAGCGGCACCCCGAGAAACTCCGCCAGGGTGATCAGCGCCTGCCCCTTGTTGGCCTGCAGCGCCGTCACATCCAGGTACACCGGCTGCGAACGGGAGACCTGCGCCTGCCCACCGACCTGCTCCAGCAAACGCGCCTCCAGTTCCACCAACAGTTCAGTGTCGGCACTGGCGGCGACTATCTTGTCGATGCGCGGCAGGTAGTCCTCGAAGCTCTCCACCACCACCGGCGGATAACCCAGGCCATGCTGCTCGCGCGGCACCATCGGCCCATGGGGATTGCGCAGCAGCCATTCACCGTCGGCGAACACCCAGACTTCGACTTCCGGCTGCGGCGACAACAGCGCCAGGACAGTGTTGGCGACCGCTACCGGCACATGGTGGCGCACCAGGAAACTGCCATCGGGATTGACGAGGGTGCCGCCATTGAACGCCGCGGTCGGCAGGTCGACGCCCAGGGCCTCGATCTGCTGCAACATGGCCCGCGGCGGTCGCCCGGTGGCGAGGCTGAAAAACACCCCGGCTTCGCGCAACGCGCGCACCGCGACGATGGTGCGCTGGCTCAGGCTGTGGTCGGGCAGCAGCAAGGTGCCGTCCATGTCGCTGAGCAGGAACTGGATGGGATGCTGCCCCTCGCCCCTCATCCGAGGCTGTGCCATTCACGGCCGTCGCGGGTCAGCAACTCGTCGCCGGCCGCCGGTCCGTCTTCACCGGCCCGGTAGATATGCACCTTGGCCTTTTCCTTCCAGGCATCGAGGAACGGCTGCACCGCGCGCCAGCCGTTTTCGATGTTGTCGGCGCGCTGGAACAGGGTCTGGTCGCCGGTCAGGCAATCGTAGATCAGCGTCTCGTAGCCGGTGGAAGGCTGCATCTCGAAGAAGTTCTTGTAGGCGAACCCCAGCTCGATATTGGCCATCTCCAGGGTCGGCCCGGGCTTTTTCGCCAGCAGGTCGAACCACATGCCTTCATTGGGCTGGATCTGGATGCGCAGGTAGGTCGGCTGCAAGTGGTCGACCTCGGTATCGCGGAACTGCGCGTACGGCGCAGGCTTGAAGCAGATGGCGATCTCGGTGTCGCGCACGCTCATGCGCTTGCCGGTGCGCAGGTAGAACGGCACGCCGACCCAGCGCCAGTTGTCGATCATCACCTTGAGGGCGACGTAGGTTTCGGTGTTGCTGTCCGGGGCCACATTGGCCTCTTCGCGGTAGCCGGCCACCGGCTTGTCGCCCGCCTTGCCCGCCACGTACTGGCCACGCACCGAGTTGGCCAGGGCCTCTTCGGTGCTCCAGGGACGAATCGCCCCCACCACCTTGGCCTTTTCGCCGCGCACCGCGTCGGCGCCGAAGGCGGCCGGCGGTTCCATGGCGACCATCGCCAGCAGCTGGAACAGGTGATTGGGCACCATGTCGCGCAGGGCGCCGGTGTTTTCATAAAAGCTGCCACGGGTTTCCACCCCGACGGTTTCCGCCGCGGTGATCTGCACGTGGTCGATGTAATGGTTGTTCCAGAAAGCCTCGAACAGGCTGTTGGAGAAACGGCTGACCAGAATGTTCTGCACCGTCTCCTTGCCCAGGTAATGGTCGATCCGATAGATCTGCTTCTCGCTCATCACCTTGAGCAGGCATTCGTTCAGCGCTTGCGCGGTGTGCAGGTCGGAGCCGAACGGCTTCTCCACCACCACCCGGCGAAACGCGTTGTCGCCTTCGACCAGCAACCCCGACGCACCCAGGCGCTGCACCACTTCACTGAAGAAGCGCGGTGCGGTGGCCAGGTAGAACACCGCATTGCCGGTGCCGCTGGCGGCGATTTTCGCCCCCAGCGCGTCGTAGGTGCTGTCGTCCAGGAAGTCGCCCTGGACATAGCTGATGCCATTGGCCAGCTTGGCCCAGAGCGCCGGGTCCAGCGCTTGCGCGCCGCTGCCGACCTTGCCGGCAGCCTCGGTGCGAATGAAGTCCTCGAGCTTCTTGGCGAAATCCACATCGCTGATCGCGTTGTGATCGACGCCGACAATCTTCAACCCCTCATCCAGCAAACCGTCACGGTTGAGGTTGTACAGCGCCGGCATCAGCAGGCGCTTGACCAGGTCGCCATGGGCGCCGAACAGAAACAGTGTGGTGGGTGGAGCGGGTTGAGCCTTGGACTTCTTTCGCGAGGAGGTCATTTTTTCGGAGTCTCCACGTGGCCGCCGAAGCCGAAACGCATGGCCGACAGCATCTTGTCACCATAGGTGCTCTGCTGGCGGGAGCGGAAACGGGCGAACAACGAACTCGACAGCACAGGAACCGGCACCGCCTGCTCGATGGCGGCTTCGATGGTCCAGCGACCTTCGCCGCTGTCGGCCACTTCGCCGGAGAAACCGTCGAGCTGCGGATCGGTGGCCAGGGCGTCGGCGGTCAGGTCCAGCAACCAGGACGAGACCACGCTGCCACGGCGCCAGACTTCGGCGATATCGGCGACGTTGAGGTCGAAGCGCTGGTCTTGCGGCAGGCTTGGCGAGGCTTTGGTCTTGAGGATGTCGAAGCCTTCGGCGAAGGCCTGCATCATGCCGTACTCGATGCCGTTGTGGATCATCTTGACGAAGTGCCCGGCACCGGCGGGGCCGGCGTGGATGTAACCACGCTCGGCGCGATCGTCTTCGGCCACCCGGTCCTTGGTCCGCGGGATGTCGCCCATGCCCGGTGCCAGCGCATCGAACAGCGGGTCCAGGCGGCGGACGACCTCGGCGTCGCCGCCGATCATCATGCAGTAGCCGCGCTCCAGGCCCCAGACGCCGCCGGAGGTGCCGACGTCGATGTAGTTCAGGCCTTTTTCCGCCAGCGCCTGGGCGCGACGGATGTCGTCCTTATAGTAGGTGTTGCCGCCATCGATGATCACGTCGCCCGGTTCGAGCAACTGGCTGAGGGTTTCGATGGTGTCTTCGGTGGGCGCGCCAGCCGGCAGCATGACCCAGACCGCGCGCGGCTTCTCCAGGCCGGCGACCAGGGCCGGCAGGTCGGCAACGCCCTTGGCGCCTTCGCCACTCAGGGTGCTGACAAAAGCGCGGTTACGGTCATAGACCACGGTTTCATGCCCATTGAGCATCAGGCGCCGCGCAATGTTTCCGCCCATGCGGCCCAGTCCGATAATCCCCAGTTGCATGTGCTGATGCTCCTTACTACTAAATTGTGTCAAAAGGTTATAGCCCAACGAGGCCAGTGAGGGTTAGTCCAGAGCATCTGGACTAAGTTTCCAAAGCAGTGTTTCCCAAGCAGTGAGTGGATAACGACGCGAATCGCTTCGAAGGCACAACGACCACTGAAAATAAAAAAGTTCCCTTTGCCGGCAAAAGAAATCAAAATTGCCGCCGATAGTGTTTCAGGCCCCGGAATTCGAGCGGCCGGACCACAGTTGATGCACGCCATTTGCGAGGTGAGCAATGGGCACAGTACTACCGGCACGACCAGCACAAACCCTCTACGTCACTATCCGTCGTGACGAGTTGCGCGAACTGAAGAACGAGCGCGACCAGTTGAAGCAAGAGCTGGCGCAACTGCGCCTGGCATTGCAGAACCAGGGTCAGGTGGCTGCCGTCACCCAGCTACACGCCTGAGAATCCGAGGAACCCGCCCGCCGTGGCCGGTCCTTGCAACAGGTTGTTAATGAAGCCGGCTGAGTCCTTGATGGATCGCCGGCTTCTTTTTGCCCGTCGTTTTTTACCCTACCCGCCTCCTGGCGACGGCATTATCTGACACGTAGGTACCAACTCACAAAGTTTTCACACCTGCTTGTGGATACTCCGGCGCAATATTGCCGCCCCCACGGGCGCGGCGCGCGTTCGCCGAGGTAGTCGAAGCTTTCCGGCGAATGTCATGTTCAATGAAGCTGGAGCGCTCGATGGCAGTGTTTAAACGCGATAAGACATCCGCGAAAGGGTTTGACTGGGCGGGCCTGGGCTGGCTCTTCCTGTTCTTCTGGTACTTCTCCGGCATCACCCAGTTACTGATCCAACTGACCGATACCTCCGGGTTCGCCGGTTTCCGCCAGGCCTTCATCATGAGCGCCATCTGGCTGGCGCCGATGCTGCTGTTCCCGGCCCGCACCCGCGCGATGGCCGCCGTCATCGGCATCGTGCTCTGGGCCTGTTCCATGGCCAGCCTGGGTTACTTCTTCATTTACCAGCAGGAGTTCTCCCAGAGCGTCATCTTCATCATGTTCGAGTCGAACCCCTCCGAAGCCGGTGAGTACCTGACCCAGTACTTCGCCTGGTGGATGGTGCTGGCGTTCCTCGCCCATACCGCCTTCGCCCTCTTCCTCTGGACCCGCCTGCGCCCGGTCTACCTGCCGCGCGGTCGCGCGCTGGTGGCGGCCATGGCCATCCTGATCGCCGTCATCGGCTACCCGCTGATCAAGCAGACCGCGCGCACCGGCAGCTTCGCCGGCGGCCTGGAGAAATTCGAGACGCGCATCGAGCCCGCGGTGCCGTGGCAGATGGTGGTGGCCTACCGGCGCTACCGCGAGCAGCTGGAAAACATGCAGGGCATGCTCGACAACGTGAGCAAGATCCCGCCGCTGCACAACCTCAAGGACAGCATGGCCAACCAGCCTTCGACCCTGGTCCTGGTGATCGGCGAGTCGACCAACCGCCAGCGCATGAGCCTCTACGGCTACCCGCGCCAGACCACGCCGGAGCTGGACAAGCTCAAGGACCAGCTGGCGATCTTCGACAACGTCATCACCCCGCGCCCCTACACCATCGAAGCCTTGCAGCAGGTGCTGACCTTCGCCGACGAAGAAAACCCCGACCTGTACCTCAAGACCCCGTCCCTGGTCAGCGTGATGAAGCAGGCCGGCTACAAGACCTACTGGATCACCAACCAGCAGACCATGACCAAACGCAACACCATGCTCACCACCTTCTCCGAGCAGGCGGACGAGCAGGTCTACCTGAACAACAACCGCAACCAGAACGCCCGCCAGTACGATGGTGACGTGCTGGAGCCGTTCTCCAAGGCCCTGGCCGACGGCGCGCCGCGCAAGTTCATCGTGGTCCACCTGCTGGGCACCCACATGAGCTACCAGTACCGCTACCCGCCGAGCTACGACAAGTTCACCGACCGCACTGGCGTGCCGGCCGGCGTGCGTGACGACCAGGTGCCGACCTACAACAGCTACGACAACGCCGTGCTGTACAACGACTTCGTGGTTTCGAGCCTGATCAAGGACTACGCCAAGACCGACCCCAACGGCTTCCTGCTGTACCTGTCAGACCACGGCGAAGACGTGTTCGACTCCGCCGGCCACAACACCCTGGGCCGCAACGAAGGCAAGCCGACCGCGCCGATGTACACCATTCCGTTCATCGCCTGGGCCTCGCCGAAATGGAAGCAGGACCATGACTGGAACTTCGCCGGCGACCTCGGCCGCCCCTACAGCAGCTCGCACTTGATCCATACCTGGGCCGACATGGCCGGCCTGAGTTCCGACGAACTGGACCGCAGCAAGAGCCTGGTCAGCGACAGCTTCAAGCCGCGCCCGCTGCTGATCGGCAACCCTTATGAACGCAACGAGAAAGCCCTGATCGACTTCAGCCTGATGAAGCCCAAGGCCCCGCCTGCCGCCGCGGTGGTGCAGAAATAAGTCGTGCAGAAGTAAGTCGTACAGAAATAAGCGATGCAAAAATAAGCCGTTTCCTACGGGGCTCACGCAGCCCCGTAATACCGGCCCTCAATGCCCCTTCATGGGGCATTTTTGTATCTCAAAGATAATAATTATTCTCGTTTAGCCTAAATACCCTTCCGCCTTTTCGTCTCAGTGCAAACGGATTTTTTCCCTCGACGACAAGGAGACGGCAGCGATGCTCGCGCCATTCACCCGTTCCATGACTTTGACATTCGGCCTGTGCGGCGCGGTTCTGAGCCCCGAGCTGCTGGCCGAAAGCGACCCCGCCCGGAACCCCGACCGCGGCGCCAGGACCCTGGAGCTCGATGCCACCAGCGTCACCGCCCAGGGCCTGGGCGCCACCACGGAAAATACCGGGTCCTACACCACCGGCAGCATGAGCACCGCCACGCGCCTGAACCTGTCGATCAAGGAAACCCCGCAATCGGTGTCGGTGGTGACCCGCCAGCAGATGGACGATTTCAAACTCGACACCTTGTCCGAGGTGCTGGGGCAAACCACCGGGGTGGTGGTCCAGCACCTGGACTCCGACCGGGTGAGCTATTCCTCCCGCGGCTACTCCATCAACAACTTCCAGATCGATGGCATGCTCAACACCTTCAACCGCATGAAGTCCGATTCGGACACCATCATCTACGACCGCATCGAAGTGGTCCGCGGCGCCACCGGCCTGACCACCGGCGCCGGCGACCCTTCGGCCACCGTCAACATGGTGCGCAAGCGACCGACCTACGAGTGGGCGGCCAAGGCCGGCGTCAGCGGCGGCAGCTATGACAACTACTACAGCTACGTCGATGTCGGCGGCCCCCTGGGGTTCGACGGCCGCCTGCGCGGGCGCACGGTGCTGGCCTATCGCGACAGCCAGTCGTTTCGCGACCACTACCAGCTGCAGCGGGAAGTCGGCTACGGCATTCTCGAGGCCGACCTGAGCGACAGCACCACCCTGGCCGTGGGCTACGACTACCAGGACAAGCAGGTCCAGGGCACCTCCTGGGGCACCGTGCCCTACTGGAACGCCGCGGGCGGCAAGGCCAATCTGCCGCGCTCCACCAACATGGCGGCGCACTGGAGTTCCTGGCCGCTCAGGGACAAGACCGCCTTCGCCACCCTCGACCAGCGCCTGGGCCACGACTGGCACCTGAAAGCCGCCTACACCCACCGCGACAGCGACAGCGACGGCAAGGTCTATTACGGCGGTGCCGGTTTCCCGGAAGCCGACCGCTCGGGCATGACCGCCTGGGCCAGCCATATGATCGGCACGCAGAAAATGCGCGTGTACGACTTCAACCTGGCCGGTCCCTACAGCCTGCTGGGCCGCGAACATGAGCTGATGCTGGGCTATGGCGAGGCCGAGCGCCGCGAGTCGTCGCCGTACACGGTCGGCGGCCCGACACCACCGGGTTACGCCAGCATCGCCGACTGGAAATACATGGGCGGCATCGCCAAGTTTCCCGACACCGTGACCAACCTGCCCGGTTCCGGCGACAGCACCCGGCAAAAGGCCGGCTACCTGGCCACCCGCCTGAGCCTGAGCGACGACCTGCATGCGGTGCTCGGCAGCCGTTACGGTAGCTGGAGCGCCCACAGTCGTTCTCGCCGCTACGATGCCAACAACCAGCTGACCAGCCTCGAAGACACCCGCCAGCAGCACAACGACATGTGGACCCCCTACGCCGGCCTGCTGTACGACCTCACTCCCGAATACACGGCGTATGTCAGCTACACCGACATTTTCAAGCCCCAGACTCAGCGTGACGCCAGCCGCAAATACCTGGAACCGGTGGTCGGCAGCAACTACGAAGTGGGGCTCAAGGGCAGCCTGCTGGAGGAGCGCCTGAACCTGGCCACCGCGGTGTTCTGGAGCAAGCAGGACAACGTCGCCGAACTGGACAGCTCGGTGCCGCCGGACCCGGTCACTGGCGAGGAGTTCTACAAGTCGGGCGGCAAAGGCGGCAAGGTGCGTGGGTTCGAGGCCGAGGTCTCAGGCGAAATCCTCGCGGGCTGGAACCTCACCGCCGGCTACACCTATACCCACGCCCTGGACGGCGAAAAGCAGCGCGCCAACGGCGGCGAGCCGATGAACATGCTGCGCCTGTCGACGGCCTATCGCCTGCCGGGCCAGTGGCGGGCGCTGACCGTCGGCGGCAGCCTGAACTGGCAAAGCGAGATCTACGGCAGCAGCCGGCGGCCGGTGGGGCGCGACGGCAACGGGCGTATCGTCACCGAAAACACCCGCATCCATCAGCAGGCCTACAGCGTGGCCGGGCTGATGTCGCGCTACGAGTTCGACCCGCACCTGTCGGCCTCGCTCAACGTCACCAACCTGTTCGACAAAAAGTACTACGAACGGGTCGGCTTCTATAACGGCGTCTACTGGGGCGAACCGCGCACCATGACCCTGAGCCTGGACTGGAAGCTGTAACCCGCCCTTCTTCCTACACGGCCCATATCAGTGGGCCGTCAGTGCCTCTCATCCGGGATGACAGCATTGTCATCCCGCCTTCAGCACCCTGTTAACCCCCCGTTAATAAGATCGGGCCATACTTCTATTACTGCTTCGTTACAGGGACGCGACGGAATTCCGATCACTGTTAATGGGACACCACACATGAAAGCCTCCACACTCCTGCTCGCCGGTCTGATGATTGCCAGCTCGGGTGCAGCGTTCGCCGAAGGCGGCGCTGAACGCATGAAGCACTACTGGGACAACTTCCCCATCAGCCAGCAGATACCCCGCACCGATAGCGAACAGGCGTCCTCCGAGAGTGGGAAAAAAACTCAGGCACCCGCCGAGGACCCGACCCGCGCCAGCGCGCAACCGGACACCTGAAACGCCCCGAGCTCTACTCCTCTCTGACGATCATGCTCCCTTGCCAGAGAGGATCTTCCGGCGCCCTTTCACGGGCGCCTTTTTTATTGCCGTCGATATCAGCGACATGACCAGGGGCTATCAACTTTCTGACGTCAAAATGACAATTACGCCATCTAAGCAAGCGTCACTGAGCGCTGTATTAATATAAGTTTCCACCAAACTTCGACATATATTGAAACAGTAAATGACACATGATCAGTTTGTAGGAGCGAGCGGGCGGCGATCCGACTTGCCCGCGATGAACTTGAGAGCCCCGCGTGCCTCCAGTCAATACGCAGTAGCGTTAACGATCATCGCGAGCAAGCTTCGCTCCTACGATGAATCACCTCACTTGACTTGCTATTGGATCAGTTAGTTACCGGCTGTCGAAAACAGGCACAAGCCATTGATATCAAGCACCTTAAATCTTGACCCTAAAGCCACTTCAGGCTTGAGCATTCCCCCGATCCAAACGGCTGAGGCTATTTATCAGCAGCAACTTCGCGGGCTTTATGGCTGGTCCAACAACAACTTCATATCCAGCGCCATTGAAATCGTATTAATGATCAAGAGGTCACTTTTCCATGCGCATTCTGGTTGTCGAAGACGAGCGTAAAACTGCCGATTATCTGCATCAGGGCCTGACCGAAAGCGGTTATGTAGTCGACCGCGCCGCCACCGGTGTCGACGGGCTTTACCTGATCGAACAGCAAAACTACGAACTGGTGATTCTGGACGTCAATCTGCCGGAAAAGGACGGCTGGCAGGTGCTGGAGGACATGCGCAAGGACAGCAACGCCCGGGTGATGATGCTCTCGGCGCGCGGGCGCCTGGCCGACAAGGTCAAGGGACTGGACCTGGGGGCCGACGATTACCTGGTCAAGCCGTTCGAGTTTCCCGAGCTGCTGGCGCGGGTGCGCACCCTGCTGCGGCGCAGCGAGAACCTGCCGGCGACCGACACCCTGCGGGTCGCCGACCTGGAGCTCGACCCACGCCGGCACCGGGCCTATCGCGGCTCGCGGCGCATCGACCTGACCACCAAGGAGTTCACCCTGTTGCAGGTGCTGATGCGCCAATCGGGCGAGGTGCTGACCCGCACCCAGATCATCTCCCTGGTCTGGGACATGAACTTCGACTGCGACACCAATGTGGTGGAGGTCTCCATCAGCCGCCTGCGGGCGAAGATCGACGATGCCAGCGAGATCAAGCTGATCCACACCATCCGCGGTGTCGGTTATGTCCTGGAAGTGCGCCAATGAAAGCCGCGCAACGCACCGCCAGCAGCCTGTCCATGCGCCTGGGCCTGACCGTCAGCCTGATGGGTGCCGGCCTGGTGCTGCTGCTCGCGACCCTGGCCTACCTGGCCCTCAGCCATGAACTGGGCAGCCTGGCGCGGGAAAGCCTGGACAGCAAGCTCGAACAGATCCGCCACACCCTGACCAGCGACCTGAAGACCGGCGATATCGCCGCCCGCCCGCATTCGCTGCTGGACCTGGTGATGGGCCACGACAACCTGCACCTGAGCATTTTCGCCGCCGATCCCCAGGCCGAACCGCTGCTGAACATCGGCAACCGCAACCTGGGCCCGCTGCCCGAAGCCCTGACCCGGCCGGAAAGCCCGGTATTCCTCGACTGGCTCGACAGCGCCGGCAACCGGCTGCTCAGCACCTCCAGCCTGGTCAGCCTGCGCAACGGCGAACAGGTGCGGGTGGTGCTGTCCCTGGACCGGGCCAACGACCAGGCGCTGCTCAGCGCCTACCTGCGCTCCACGGTGATCGCCCTGCCCCTGCTGCTGCTGCTGATCGGCATCGGCGCCTGGTGGGTGGTGCAGCGTGGCCTGGCGCCGTTGCAGCAATTCAGCCGGGTGGCCGCCAAGGTCACCACCCAGGACCTGACCCATCGGCTGTCGCCGGACAACCTGCCAAGGGAGCTGGCCGAGCTGGCCCACAGCATCAATTTCATGCTGCACCGGCTCGACGGCGGCGTGCAGCAGCTCTCGCAATTCTCCGACGACCTGGCCCACGAGTTGCGCTCGCCCATCACCAACCTGATGGGCAAGGCCCAGGTCACCCTGTCCCGGGAGCGCCCGCCCCACGAGTACAAGGCGGTGCTGGAGTCGAGCACCGAAGAGCTGGAGCGCCTGACCCGGATCGTCAGCGACATGCTGTTCCTCGCCCAGGTCAGCCATCCGGCCTCCCAGGTGGCGTTCGAAGCAATCTCCCTGGGCGAGGAAGCGCGGCGGGTCATGGAACTGTTCGCCCTGAGCGCCGAGGAAAAGCACCTGGGCATCAGCCTGTCCGGCGATGGCCTGGTGTACGGCGACCGCCTGATGATCCAGCGGGCGATCTCCAACCTGCTGTCCAACGCCATCCGCCACAGCCCGCGGGCGTCGAGTATTTCGATCCTGGTGGAGGAGCATGAATCGAGCGTGTCGCTGTCGGTGGGCAACCCCGGCGCCGGTATCCCGGAGCAGCACCTGGCGCACCTGTTCGAGCGTTTCTACCGGGTCGACAGCAGCCGCTCGCGCGCCGAAGGCGGTACGGGATTGGGCTTGGCGATCGTGCGCTCGATCATGAACCTGCATCAGGGCCGGACCGAGGTCAGCAGCGTGCCGGGAAGCTTCACCCTGTTCCGCCTGGTGTTTGCCCGGCTCAATCACCCGCCGCGCACCTGACGACGCTGGCCTCAGGCACCCAGCAGCAGGCCGGCGGCGCCACCGGCGAGCACCACCAGCCAGGGCGGCAGCTTCCAGCGCATCAGCGCGGCCAGGGCCAGCAGGGCCAACCCCAGGTCCAGCGGCTTGAGGATGCTGCTGGTCCACAGCGGGTCGTACAGCGCCGCCGCCAGCAGGCCGACCACCGCCGCGTTGACGCCGGCCAGCGCGGCCTGGACCCGGCCCAGGTGGCGCAGGTTCTGCCAGAACGGCAGGACGCCGACGATCAACAGCATGGCCGGCAGGAAAATCATCGCCAGGCACACCAGCGCGCCGCGCCAGCCGTCGATGGCGGCGCCGAGAAAGGCCGAAAAAGAGAACAAGGGGCCTGGCACCGCCTGGGCAGCGGCATAACCGGCGAGAAACAGATCGTTGCTCAACAGGCCCGGTGCGACCACCTCGCTCTGCAGCAGCGGCAGCACCACATGGCCGCCGCCGAACACCAGGGCACCGGCGCGATAAAAACTGTCGGCCAGCAGCAGCGACAGGCTGGGCCAGAGCCCGGCCAGCAGCGGCAAGCCCGCCAGCAACAGGGCAAAGAGCACCAGGGCCAGGTAGCCCGTGCGCTTGCCGACCGCGATCGCCAGCCCGTCCTCGCGCTGATCGAAAGTCGGCTGGAGCAGGCCTGCGCCGATCATCCCCGCCAGCAACATCACGCAGACCTGGCCAAGGGTGGTCGGCCAGAGCAGTACACTGATCGCCGAGACAAGCGTGATCAGCATGCGCAACGGCCCGCGGCACAAGACACGGGCCATGCCCCACAGGGCCTGGGCCACCACCGCCACCGCGACGATCTTCAGGCCATGCACCAGCCCGCCGGGCAACCCTGTGCCGCTACCGCTCAGGCCCATGGCCAGGGCAATCAGGATCAGCGCCGAAGGCAAGGTGAAACCCAGCCAGGCGCCCAGCGCGCCGGCCAGCCCCGCCCGCGACCAGCCCAGGGCAAAGCCCACCTGGCTGCTGGCCGGCCCCGGGAGGAACTGGCACAGGGCGATCAGCTCGGCATAGGCCGCCTCGCTCAGCCAGGCGCGGCGCTGGACGAATTCGGTGCGGAAATACCCCAGGTGCGCCACCGGCCCGCCGAAGGAACTCAGGCCCAACCGCAAGAACACCAGGAACACCGTCCAGGCACTGTCACGGCGGGTCACGGGGGCATCCAGGGGAGATGAGTTCATCGGCCGGCGGGCTCCAGGGCCTTACAGGGTTTTGTTCCAGAACAGCATCCGGCCATGGCTCGGGTCGAGCCTGGCGTCGTCGAAGCCGAACTTGCGGTAGGACGCCTGGGCCACCGCGTTGCCCTCCAGCACCTCCAGGGTGATCTTGCAGCAGCCGCGCTGGCGGGCGATCTCCTCGACCTTGTGCAGCATCTTCTGGCTCAGGCCCAGGCCGCGGAATTTATCGATCACCGACACATCGTGCACATTGACCAACGGCCGGCCGGCAAAGGTGGAAAAACCCTCGAAGCAATTCACCAGGCCGGCCGGTTCGCCACCGACAAAGGCCAGCACGCTGAACGCGTGTGGCCGCTTGGCCAGTTCGCCGGGCAATTGCCGCAACAGATCGGCGTCCAGCGGCTGGCCGCCGCCCATCGGGTCCTGGGCATAGTGGTTGAGCACCAGGGCGATCGCCTCGGCGTGTACCGGGTTGGTGTAGCTGGCCTGGAGTACCAATACGTCTGCAACGTCCATGTCTGTCCTCAACAGTTATTGATCCGGGCGGGTCCCCGGGAGAGCGATTGTAAACACCGGCACATGACCAAACGAGCGGCTAGCGCGTCAAGCGCTACCGTCCTTTTTCCTCGACTGCCTTCGCGCCCCAGATCTGCGCTTCGCTCCAGCCCAGCTCGGCAAAGTCTTCGGCGCGCAGGGCCGCCTCGCCCGCGCAGAAAAACTCGTCCAGCTGCGGCGGCGCCACCCGGGTGCCGCTGAGCATGGCGTGCACCTGGCCACGATGATGCAACTGGTGCTCGAACAGATGCGAAAGCATGCGCAGGCGGGTATCGCACTGCGGCTTTTCCCGGGCGATGGTGACGATGCGCGCAAGGTCCACATCCCGTTGCTGCGCGCAATAGGCGATCAGCCGGCGGTCCACCAGCGCCTGCTCGCGGCGCAGGTCGGCGGCCTGGTCGAAGGGTTCCTCGACCTCGAAAAACACATAGCAGTCGGCCCGTGGTGCCTCGCCGCGCAGCTCTCGCTCCAGCGCGTCGACGTAGAACCAGTCGCAGGTAAGGATGTGGTTGAGGGTGGCTTTCAGGCTGGGAAAGAAACTCACCCGCGGCGCCGCCAGCTCGCTCGGGGTGAGTATTTCCCAGGCCTTGCCCAGGCGGTGATTGGCCCAGGCGTTCTGGTAAGCCATGGTCAGCAGATGATGGGACAGGGGCTGGTTCACGGTCAGGTCTCCCTTGTAATGATCAGGCGTGCTCAGCCGAAACGCTGCAGCTGCATCTCCTTCAGACGACTGAGGGTACGGCGGAATGGAAACTCCAGGTAGCCCTCGGTGTACAACGCCTCCATTGGCACCCGCGCTTCGAGGTAGAGCGGCACCTTGCGGTCATAACACTCGTCCACCAGGGCGATGAAACGCCGCACGCTGTCATCGTGCACCGACAGCTGCGGCAGCTCGCGATCACCCGCCACCACTCGCTCGGCGCCGTCCTCGGTACCCCGGGCAATCCGCCCCGGGCGCTGTTGCGCGCTGAGCTCGGGCACTTCGCTGAGCAGGATCGCGCTGAAGCGGTCGCACAGGGCCATGAAATCCATAGCGGCAAACGGCTGCTCGCACAGGTCGGCGAAACGGCACCAGAGCACCCGCTCGCTGGCCTTGATCACCCGGACCTCGCGGTAGCCCACCGACAATACCGCGCTGGACACCGCCTGCCCCGCCGCCAGTTGTTCGAACGCCGGGCCCAGGGCGCTCGGTTGGCCGGCCGGGGTCAGCCAATAACGCTGGGTGGCCGCCCCCGGGTGCAGGCGATGGTCCTGGGCGCCGTCCACCGCCACCACCTGCATATGCGCCTCGATCGCGGCGATCGCCGGCAGGAAACGCTCGCGGTTGAAGCCGTCGGCATACAGCTGTTGCGGCGGCTGGTTGGAGGTGCAGACCATCACCACGCCCTGCTCGAACATCACCTGGAACAAGCGCCCGAGAATGATCGCGTCGCCGATGTCGTTGACGAACAGTTCGTCGAAACACAGCACCCGCACCTCTTCGCTCAGCTCGCGGGCCAGGGCCTGCAACGGGTCGGCGGTGCCGGTCAGCTGGAACGAGCGCTGATGGACCCAGCCCATGAAATGGTGGAAGTGCTGACGCCGCGCCGGCACCTCGAGGCTTTGATAGAACTGGTCCATCAGCCAGGTCTTGCCCCGGCCCACGGGGCCCCACAGATAGACCCCGGAGATCGAGCGTCGCCCTTCATGCAGCGCGACATGGCACTGCTGCAGGGCCAGCATCGCCCGCTCCTGGGCCTCGTCGGCGACGAAACCGCGCTCCTGGAGGGCGTACTGATAGGCGCTGAGGGGGGAATCGAAAGGCATGGGGGCCACGCATCCGCAAATGGGCCGCGCAGTATGCCATGCCTCACCTGGCGACCGCTGCGGCTACAGGGAACACGGCGCCGGTGTAGCCGCTGCCGAGCAGCGCGAGGCTGCGATCGGCAACGCAGTTGCCGTAATCCGGGCCGCGCGTTCTACCTGATACACCGCGTGCCCAGGTTTTGCGGCAACTGCGTTGCCGATCGCAGGCTACGCCAGCGGCTACAGCGAGCGCGGGCGCGATGGCTATAGCGAGATATCCAGCCGGGCGATCTTGCCCTGCTCGTCGAGCCGGAACACGTAGCGCAATTCCAGCGGGCTGCCGGGAAAGCTGCCGGAGATCAGGTTGTCCACCAGCACCTTGCCAGTGCGTTGCTGGACCTTGAGCACCTCGAGCCGTGGCTGGTAACGGCGGGCGCGGTCTTCCATCCATTGGGCGATGGCCCGGGTGCCGGCCTGGTGCTGGCCCTCATCGAACACCTGGGCGTCTTCGGCGAAGAAACTGGCGACCGCCGAACTGTCACGACCATTGGTGGCCGCGAGGTAGGCGGCGATGGCCGGTGCGAGAGAAATGGCTGTGCTGGACATGGTGCTGCGGCTCCTTGTTTGTCATTGCTGGAGCCATGCTAAAACGCCGTCGCGTCAGTTCTTGTCAGGAGTGAAACGTCCGGCATCGTCCAGTTGCATGCGCTGGCGCCAGGTGCGCAACAGGTCGCTGCGCCGTCCCGGATAACGCTGGCCCTGCTCGCTCGCGGCGGCGATGCGGTCGGTGCGAAAGGTGCGGAAATCGTCGCGCAGCTCGCACCAGGCGACGATCACCCGCGCCTCGTTCATGAAGCCCAGGGCCAGCGGCCAGATCAGGCGCTGGCTCGGCGTCTTGTTCACGTCGGCGTAATCGATGTGCAGCTTGGCCTGCTCGCGGATCGCCTGGCGAAACACATTCAGCGGCACCACGTTTTCCGGGTAGCGATACGCCGGCGGGCCGGGCAGCACGGTTGGGTTGTGCAAGGCTTCCTGGGCCGACGGCGCCAGCACCGCGGCGATCTTTGCCAGGGCATCGGCGGCGGCCTTGCCGAGGACTTCGTCGCCACGCTGGTCGACATAGCGCAGGCCAAGGACGATGGCTTCGGTCTCGTCGGCGTTGAGCATCAGCGGCGGCAGGAACAGACCGCTGCGCAGCACATAGCCGATCCCGGCCTCGCCATGGATAGGCGCGCCCAGGGCCGTCAGCTCGGCGATGTCGCGGTACAGGGTGCGCTCGGACACCGCAAGCTCCGCCGCCAGCGCCGCGGCGGTCACCGGGCAGCGCTTGCCGCGCAGCACTTGCAACAGGGTCAACAAACGCGTGGTACGCGACACGGCATCAGGCTCGACAGGGAAAGATCGGCGCAGCTTAGCAGAGCCCCCTGTCAGGTTCTGTCAGTAGCGAGCCCCGTAGCCGCTGCCGCAGGCTGCGATCGGCCGCAATCCGGACAACGCACTCTGTCTGATGCACCGCAGGCTCAGGTTTTGCGGCAACTGCGTTGCCGATCGCAGCCTGCGGCAGCGGCTACAGAGACCGGCGGTGTCTGGGTGATTGTGAGGCTGGCCCTTCTGGCCCGGGCGCCTTTCTGGCATCCTGCGCCTCCATTTTTCTGACCGGGTCCGCAGATTTTGCCTTACGTCCTCCGACAGCCCGCGTCGCGCCCCTTTTCTCCACGTGTTTCATGCCCTATCGACACGTCATTGGCAGGCTTTTTCCCATGACCGCACCTGATCGCTCCACGCCGCGCTACAAGTCCGACCTGATCTATGGCCTGGAGGACCGCCCGCATTTCAGCGCGGCGATCTTCGCCGCGCTGCAGCATGTGCTGGCGAGTTTTGTCGGCATTATCTCCCCGACCCTGATCTTCGGCGGCGTGCTGGGCCTGCAGAACGAAACGCCCTACCTGATCAGCATGGCGCTGTTCGTCTCGGGTCTGGGTACCTTCGTCCAGGCCCGGCGCCTGGGGCCGATCGGCTCCGGACTGCTGTGCGTGCAGGGCACCAGCTTTTCCTTTATCAGCGTGCTGCTCAGCGCCGGCCTGATGGTCAAGGGCCGTGGTGGCAGCAACGAGGACATCCTCTCGACCATCTTCGGCATCTGCTTCTGCGCGGCCTTTATCGAGATGTTCCTCAGCCAGTTCATCGGCAAGCTGCGCAAGCTGATCACCCCGGTGGTGACCGGCACCATCATCACCCTGATGGGCCTGTCGCTGATCAAGGTGGCGGTCACCGACATGGCCGGCGGCTTCGGCGCGCCGGACCTGGGCGCCGCCAGCAACCTGGGCCTGGCCGCCCTGGTGCTGCTGACCATTGTCGTGCTCAACCGCTTCAGTCATCCGATGCTGCGCCTGGGTTCGATCGTCATCGGCCTGACCCTGGGCTTCGTGGTCGCCTGGCTGCTGGGCCGGGTCGACATGGCGGCGATGCCGGACGTGCCGATGGTCAGCGTGCCGGTGCCGTTCAAGTACGGTTTCTCCTTCGACCTGATCGCCTTCATTCCGCTGGCGGTGATCTTCCTGATCTCGCCCCTGGAAGCGGCCGGCGACCTGACCGCCAACTCGATGATTTCCCAGCAGCCGGTCAAGGGCCCGCTGTACATCAAGCGCATCAAGTCCGGGCTGCTGGCCGACGGTTTCAACTCGATGGTGGCGGCGGTGTTCAACAGCCTGCCGATGGTCACCTTCGCCCAGAACAACGGAGTGATTCAGCTGACCGGCGTGGCCAGCCGCTACGTGGCGTACTTCATCGCCGGCCTGCTGGTGCTGCTCGGGTTGTTCCCGGTGATCGGCGCGGTGTTGCAACTGATGCCCAAGCCGGTGCTGGGCGGCGCGACCCTGATCATGTTCGGCACCGTGGCCGTGGCCGGGATCAAGATCCTCGCCGAAGCCGGGCTGCATCGACGCAACGTGCTGATCGTGGCGATCTCCCTGGGCATGGGCCTGGGCGTGGCGGCGGTGCCGGAAGTCCTGCGCGAACTGCCCAAGGCGCTGCACAACATCTTCGAATCACCGATCACCGTGGGCGCGATGTGCGCGATCCTGCTGAACATCTTCCTGCCGGAAGAATTCATCGAGCTGGAAGAAGACGAGTTCGACCCGGAAGCGGCGACCCTCAAGGTCATGCAGGACCCGGATGTGAGCGCCAAGGCCAACGCCTGACCCCGAGCATCTGTAGGAGCAGCCGGTCGACGCTCGATTGCTCGCGATGGCGTCATTAGCCGCACCGCCAAACTGGCATCTGTAGGAGCGAAGCTTGCTCGCGATGGCGTCGGTGGCGACACCACCAGACGGCAGGCCTCAAGCTCACTACCAGCCCTGCCGGCCCAATCGCCGGCAAGCCTGGCTCCTACAGAAACCGGGCGTTCTTGACATCGTGGTTTGTGGTGCAGACCTGGCCGCGCTAGATTCATCAGTGCCTCCCTTCCCGCAGAGACGAACCCTGATGCGCAGATTCCTCGGCCTCACCCTTTCCTTGCTGTTGCTCAGCTTGAGCGCCTGCGCCCTGTTTCCCCAGCGCGATCAGTTGCACATCAATGTGGTCGGTATCGAACCCCTGCCCAGCCAGGACCTGGAAATGCGCTTCGCGGTCAAGCTGCGCCTGCAAAACCCCAACGAAACCGCGATCAACTACAACGGCGTGGCCCTGGACCTGGAGGTCAACGGCCGGCCGCTGGCCTCCGGGGTCAGTGACCAGAGCGGCAGCATCGGGCGTTTCTCCGAGGGGGTGCTGGTGGTGCCGGTCAGCGTCTCGGCCTTCGCCGTGCTGCGCCAGACCCTGGGCCTGAGCCAGACGCAAAGCCTCGACGACCTGCCCTACGTGCTGCGCGGCAAGCTCGCCGGCGGCCCGTTCGGCACGATGCGTTTCGTCGACAAAGGCCAGCTGAGCCTGCCCAAGACCGCCAATTTCACCTGGTAAGCGCACGCGCTGCGCTCGCAAATACGCTTATCCAGACAGACCGCGGACTCAGGCTTTGCGGTTGCTACGTCGCAATGCCGCCCAAACCGAGCGCAGCCTGCGATCGGCGGCGCAGCCGTCGCCAACTCCCCTCCGCTAGAACACCGACCAACCGATGCGCTGGCTCAGCAATTCCAGCGCCGCCATGCCCACCAGGGAGTTACCCGCCGCGTTCAATTCCGGCGACCACACGCACACCGTGAACTGCCCCGGCACCACCGCGACGATGCCGCCGCCCACGCCGCTCTTGCCCGGCAGGCCGACGCGGTAGGCGAAATTGCCGGCTTCGTCGTACAGGCCGCTGGTGGCCATGATCGAGTTGACCTGCTGGGTCTGGCGCGCCGTGAGGATCTGCTCGCCGCTGTGCTTGCAGAAGCCATCGTTGGCCAGGAAGCAGAAGGCCCGCGCCAGGTCGACGCAGCTCATGCGCAGCGCGCAGTGGCTGAAGTAGCTGCGCAGCA
Source organism: Pseudomonas sp. GW456-L12 (assembly GCF_059424045.1). Taxonomy (NCBI): domain Bacteria; kingdom Pseudomonadati; phylum Pseudomonadota; class Gammaproteobacteria; order Pseudomonadales; family Pseudomonadaceae; genus Pseudomonas; species Pseudomonas sp. GW456-L12. Next base: position 256,481 of record NZ_JBWKZA010000006.1, on the reverse strand, counting down.
CCGCCTCGACGTCGTTGTGGAAGTTGCCGAAGGACTGCATCAGGTAGGCCATCGCCGCATTGCGCGCGCGGTGCTGGTATTCCGAATCGGCGACGCGGCCGTCCACCAGCACCTGCATATTGCCGGACAGGCGCCGCACAAAATCGCGCATGGACAGCGCCGGCGCGGCGAAACGCGACTGGTTGATATCGCAGATCACCAGCGCCCCGGCGTTGATGAACGGGTTGCGCGGACGGCCACGCTCGAACTCCAGCTGCACCAGGGAATTGAAAGGCTGCCCGGAAGGCTCATGCCCCAGGCGCTGCCAGATCGCCTCGCCGGAATGCCCGATGGCCTGTACCAGGCTGAACACCTTGGAAATGCTTTGCACCGAGAACGGCGTATCGGCGTCGCCGGCGCTGAACACCTGGCCATCGTTGCCATACACGGCGATCCCCAGCTGGTTGGCCGGCACGTCGGCCAGCGCCGGAATGTAGCTGGCCACTTTGCCCTGGCCAATCAGGGGACGGACCTCGTCGAGGATCTCGTTCAACAACGCTTGCATGTTCAGACTCGCACGTTCCGCCTCGCACCGCCGCGAAGCTATCGCTGCTAGACGCATCCCGCCGCGTCGAGAACACAGTTGTCGTGGCCATCCCTGGCGCGGCCGCTCGCACCGTCCCCGCGCGGGAGAAAAAACCGTCGATGAAAATCGCCCGCGCACCGCGCATTTTTGATCGGGCAGAGCCGCAGCTGATAGGCTTTCCACTACATTCGACAGGGAGCGCTCATGGATCTCAACGCCGCCAGGATGTTTGTCAGCGTGGTCCAATGCGGCAGCATTTCGTCCGCCGCCAACCTGCTGCAACTACCGCTGGCCACCATCCGCCGGGGCATTCGTGAACTGGAACGCAGCCTCAACGTGCAACTGCTGGAACGCTCCACCCGCGGCACCCGGCTGACCGCCGCCGGCAGCCAGCTCTATGAACACGCCAGCCGCGGTATCGAAGCCCTGGCCGAGGGCGAACAGGCTGTCAGAAATGATCGAATGCACTTGCAGGGCCGCCTGAGTGTGTCGGTGCCTGCAGCATTCGAGAGCTGGTGGAAGCTGCTGGCCGAGTTCCAGCGGCGCCATCCCGAGGTCCAGGTCGCGGTCTATACCAGCGAGCGGGAAAGCGACCTGGCGCAGGATGGGGTCGACGTCGCCTTGCGCGCCGGGCCGTTGTTCGACGAGGAGCGCCCGGCGCGCCTGCTCGGCAGTTACCGGCATATGCTGGTCGCCAGCCCGCTGCTGCTGGAGCGCCTCGGCACCCCGCAAACCCCCGCCGACCTTCGCGGATTTCCCTGTGCCGTCTGGTCGCGCCAGGCCGATGCCCGGGAACAGTGGCAGCTGGGCGACCAATGCTACAGCCCCGATCCGCTGTTCGCCGCCAACGATTACCTGCACCTGCGCCAACTGGCGCTGACCGCCAAGGTGGTCACCGAGCTGCCGGCCTTTCTCGCCGCCGAAGCCGTGCGCGACGGTCGCCTGCAAGCCCTGCTGCCGCACCTGCCGATGCCGGAACAACAGCTGCACCTGCTGTATCCGAACCAGCGCCCGCCCTCGAACATCGTCCGCGCCTACCTGGATTTCGCCCAGGCCTGGCTGGTGGAAAACCCCTTGCCACACCCGCACTGAGCAGGCGCTGATGCAGATCAGCTCAGGACTGCCGCCCTGCCAGTAAAATACCCCCTCACCCGGCTGTGCCCTGCCCCCCACACAGCCCGCGACCCATCCTATGCGCCGACACTGGCGCCATCTTTCTGGAGGTGTCCCCCTTGAAAACCTGGTACTCGGTGGTCGGCGTCCTGCTGATCACCACCCTCGCCGTGCTGCTGGAAATCCCCAGCGATACCTGGCTGACCTCCGCCACCCTGAGCCTGGTCCTCGGCGCCACGGCGCTGGCCTACATGGCCCTGTCCTGCCTGCTGGCCAGCCGCTGGCGCTGGGTCGAGCGGCTGTTCGGCGGCCTCGACCGGGTCTATGAAACCCACAAGTGGCTGGGCATCTGGGCGCTGGTTTTCGCCAGCTATCACCTGGTGTTCAAGGCCAACCTGGATACCTGGCAAAGCGTGCCGATCATCGAGCTGTCCAAGTACTGGACGCGCATGGTGCGCCAACTGAGCTACGTCGCCCTCGGCCTGATCGTGCTGCTGGCGCTGAACCGCAACATTCCCTACGGCCAGTGGCGCTGGTGGCACAAGCTGTCCGGGCCGCTGTTCGCGATCGTCATCCTGCACTGGCTGAGCTTCAAGTCGCCGATTGCCCTGGATAACCCCTCGGGTATCTGGCTCACCGCGCTCTGCGGCCTGGGCCTGCTCGGCGCCCTGTACAAGCTGCTGCTCTATCCATTGCTGGCCAAGGCCGGCGAATACAGGGTCAGCGCGGTGACCCTGGAGAAAAACTCCCTGCACCTGGAGCTGACCCCGCTGCACCGCGGTTTCGCCTTCAAGGCCGGGCAGTTCGCCTTTCTCGCCATGCGTGAAAAAGGCCTGCGCGAACCGCACCCCTTCACCATCGCCAGTGCTCACGCCAGCGACGGGCGCATCGAGTTCGTAATCCGTGCCCTGGGCGACTACACCCAGAAGTTGCGCCAGCAGGTCAAGGTCGGCATGCTCGCCGACCTCTATGCGCCCTATGGCCGCTTCAAGCGTCGGCTCGATGCCGGCCGGGAAATCTGGATCGGCGGTGGCGTGGGTATCTCACCCTTTATCTCATGGTTGCAGGATGCCACCGCCGGGCGCTTCGACCAGGCGACCCTGGTGTACTGCTGCAACCCGTCACGGGCCTTCCCCAGCCTCGAAACCTTGCAGGGCCTGGCCGAGCAGCGCGGGGTGGCTTTCATCGGCCACACCGACGGCGCCGACCGCCTGGGCGAAACCCTGCAACGGCTGGCCAGCGAAACCGATCCGCAACAGATCCAGATCAGTTTCTGCGGGCCCAAGGGCTTGCTGGCACGGGTCAAGGCGTTGATGCGCGAATACGCGATTCCCGAGCGCAACCTGCACTACGAGTTCTTCGAGTTTCGTTGAACGCTCTCAAGTCCGGCGCGGCTCATGCAGCATCAGCCGCACCACCAGCGCCGCGACCAGGGTGATGGCGATCAGCGCATACAGCAGCCAGGTAAAGGCCTTGGCATAGAGCCCGAGCAGCAGCTCCCGGCCCAGCTCGGGCAACAAGGCCGCGCTGGCCTGCAGGTTGCCGCTGGCCAGTTGCTGCGCGGCCAGCGACAGCTGCGGATGTTCCGGCAGCGCCGCGGCCATGGACAGTTGCAGCAAGCCGGCCAGCAGGGCCACCACCAGGGCCAGGGCAATGCCCTCGCCCGCCACCCGGGTGGTGCTGAAGATGCCGGTGGCCATCCCCGCCCGTTCCTTGGGCACCACACTGACCGACAGGCCGTCCATCAAGCCCCAGGGCAAACCGGCACCGAAGCCGATCAACAGCATGGGCAAGACATTAGCCGCCGGCGCCTGCCCCGGGGCGATCCGGCTGAGCAGATAGAGCCCGAGCGCGGCAATCACCAGGCCGACGCTGGACAGGGTCCCGGCGCCGAACCAACGGGTCAGCCACGCGGCCAGCAACGGCACCACCACCATCGGCGCGGACAGGGCGATCATCATCAGTCCGGCATCGATCTCGCTGTAGCCTTCCACGCCGATAAAGCGGATCGGCAGCAGGATCAGCAACACCACGAAGCAATAGCAGGTGGCGATCGGCAGCAGCTGCACGCCGACAAAGCGCGGATAACGAAACAGCGACAGGTCGAGCATCGGCCGCTTGACCCGCAGCTCCACCACGATAAACAGCAGCAACGCCAGCAGCGCCACCAGCAGCAGACCCCAGACCAGCGGGCTGCCCCAGCCGCTTTGCGGCGCCTGCAAAATGCCCCAGGTCAGCGCCACCAGTGCCGCGGTGAAACTCAAGGTGCCGGGCCAGTCGACCCCCGCCGCGTCCGGGTCGCGGGACTCAGGCATGCGCGGCACGCCGAACAGCAGCGACAGACCGCCAATCAAGGTCCCGGAGACGAAGATCGAACGCCAGCCGTAGGCTTCGATCAACACCCCGGCGAGGATCGGCCCGAATGCCAGGCCGACGCCGAAGGTGGTGCCCAGCAGGCTGAAGGCGCGGGTCCGCGCCGGGCCCTCGAACGTCTGGGCCAAAGCAGCCGAGCCGCCCGCCAGCGCCGCCGCACCGGCCAGCCCCTGCACCGCCCGCAACAGGTCGAGCCAGAGCACCGAAGGCGCAAAAGCCAGGGCCAGCGACGTCAGGGCGAACAGGCTGACACCGAGGCTGAACACGCGCTTGCGTCCGTACTCGTCGGCCAGGGTGCCGGCGGCCATCAGCGCGCTGCCGAAACTCAGCATGAAGGCATTGGTGATCCAGCTCAGGGCCAGGGGGCCGCCGCCCAGCTCGCGGCCGATGGCCGGGGTCGCCACGGCCACGCCGACGAAGGTCAGCGGCAGGATCAGCGCCGCCAGGCACACCGCGGCCAGCACGGCGTAGGAAGAACCGCCGGCGACAGTGTGATTTAAGGCAGCAGGCACATCGGTTGGCGAACTCATCAGCACCTCAGGGGGAACGTTAGGGTGCGATCAATGGTAGATTCGCCGCAATCATCCACAAACAGGGCTAAAGTCCGTTCTTTACGGACATTAACGCTCTAATCGAGATCCCCATGGACAACCTCAGTGGCATGCTGGCCTTTGTGCGCACGGTGCAGGCCGGCAGTTTTGTCGGTGCGGCGCAACGCCTGGGCATCTCCGCTTCGGCGGTGGGCAAAAGCCTGGCGCGCCTGGAAGAACGGCTCGGCGTGCGCCTGCTCAATCGCAGCACCCGGCGCATCAGCCTGACCGACGAAGGCACGCTGTTCTTCGAGCGCTGCCAGCGCATCGTCGGCGAGGTGGAAGACGCCGAAGCCGAGCTGGCGCGCATCAGCGACAAGCCCCGCGGCAAGCTGCGGGTCAGCCTGCCCGCCATCGGCTATCGCATGCTGCTGCCGATCCTGCCCGAGTTCGCCGAACGCTACCCGGAGATCGAACTGGACCTGGACTTCAACGACCGGCTGATCGACGTGATCGCCGAAGGCGTCGACGCGGTGATCCGCAGCGGCGAGCTGGCGGACTCCCAGCTCAAATCGCGCACCCTGGGGCCGTTCCGTTTCGTCCTGGTCAGCGCCCCCCACTACTTCGCCCGCCATGGTGTGCCCCAGTGCCCACCTGACCTGGAGCGACATGCCTGCCTGCGCTACAAGTTTCCCGGCACTGTGCAATTGCAGGAATGGAAACTGCGCCTGCCCGCCGACGCCCCACCGCTGCTGCTACGCAGCGCCCTGACCAGCAACAACCTGGAATCGCTGATCCACGCCGCCACCCAGGGCCTGGGCATCGCCTTCGTTCCGGACTTCGTGGTGCGTGACGCCCTGGCCGACGGCTCGCTGGTGTCGGTGCTGGACGACTATCAGATCGACAGCGGCAAGTTCTCGGTGCTCTGGCCCGGCAGTCGACATCTGTTGCCGAAACTGCGAGTGTTCGTCGACTTTCTCAGCGAACGCCTGGTGCTGGGCGGACGCTGAAACGCCCTTATAAGGCCAATCACAAGGAATGTACCGCAAGCATGCAACCGATACCCACCCTGTACACCGAACGCCTGATCCTGCGTCCGCTGGAGCTGGCCGATGCCGAGGCTGTCCAGCTGCAGTTTGCGCACTGGCAAGTGGTGCAATACCTCAACGCGCGGGTGCCCTGGCCCTATCCCGCCGATGGTGCCCTGAGTTACCTGCGCGACCTGGCGCTGCCGGCCATCGAGCGCGGCGAGGAATGGCACTGGTCGATTCGCCTGAAAAGCGCGCCGGAACAATTGATCGGCAATGTCAGCCTGATGGACCAGGCCGACAACAACCGCGGTTTCTGGCTGGCTCCGGCGTGGCAAGGCCAGGGCTATATGAGCGAGGCCAGCGCGGCGGTCACCGAGTACTGGTTCGAGGTGCTGGGGCGTGAGGTCATGCGGGTGCCCAAGGCCGCGCCGAACCTGGCCTCGCGGCGGATTTCCGAACGCGCCGGCATGCGCCTGATCCGCAGTGACGAAGACGACTTCGTCTGCGGGCGATTGCCCCGTGATATCTGGGAAATCACCCGCGAAGAGTGGCGTCGCCTCAGATGAAACGCACGCCGGCCTTGGCCCGCTCGTCCACCGTCAGCTCGAACACATCCGGACGCGCATAGTGGCCGACCACGTCGTAGTCATAGCGCGCCCGCACCAGCTCGTCAGTATCGATCTGCGCCGTCAGCAGGCCGGCGCGGCCCACCAGCGGCCCGGCCAGGACCTCGCCCATGGGCCCGACAATCACACTGCCGCCGGCAATCAGCGGGCGCTCGGCCGGCCAGTTGGCGATCTCCAGCCCCAGCGCCTGGGGTGACGCCTGCACCTGACAGGCACTGACCACGAAGCAGCGGCCTTCATGGGCGATGTGGCGCATGCTGACCTGCCACATCTCGCGCTCGTCCACGGTCGGCGCGCACCAGACCTGCACGCCCTTGGCGTACATCGCGGTGCGCAGCAGCGGCATCATGTTTTCCCAGCAGATCACCGCGCCGACCCGGCCGACCTGGGTGTCGAATACCGGCAGGGTCGAACCGTCGCCCTTGCCCCAGATCAGCCGCTCGGTGCCGGTGGGCATCAGCTTGCGGTGCTTGCCCACCAGGCCGTGCTGCGGATCGAAATACAGCGCCGTGCAATACAGGGTGCTGCCAGCGCGCTCGATCACCCCCAGCACCAGGTTGGCCCCGGTGCGTGCCGCCAGGCCGGCCAGGGCCTCGGTCTCCGCGCCCGGCACATCGACCGCATTGGCGAAATAACGGGCAAAGGCCTCACGGCCTTCCGGCAGGCGATAGCCGAGCTGGGTGCCGAAGCCCTCGCCCTTGGGGTAGCCGCCGAGCAAGGCTTCGGGCATCACCACCAGCTGCGCGCCGGCCTCGATGATGGCGGCTTCAAAGGACAGGATCTGCTCCAGGGTATCGGCCTTGCCCCCTGGCAGGGAGCCGATCTGCAACGCGGCGACAACGGACTTGGACATCGGGGAAACTCCTGTGGCGATGAAGTGTTGCCCATTGTCCGGCCCTCGCCGATCATGCAGAAAGCCCCTCCTGATACTGAATGATATGAACCAGATGAATATCGCCCAGGTCGATCTCAACCTGCTCAAGGCCTTCGAAGCCCTGCATGACGAATCCAGCGCCAGCCGCGCCGCCTTGCGCCTGGGCGTCACCCAGTCGGCCATGAGCGCGGCGCTGCGGCGCCTGCGCGAGCTGTACGGCGATCAGTTGTTCGTGCGCACCGGGCGCGGCCTGGCGCCGACCCTGCGGGCCAACCAGCTCAAGCCGGTGGTCAGCGAGGCCCTGAACAAATGCCGGCAGAGCCTGGCCATGGTCGATCCCCATGCCAGCCATTATCAGGGCCGCTCGGTGGCGATCGGGCTGTCGGACGATTTCGAGATTGCCTACGGTCGGCGCCTGATCGAGGAAGTCGCCCGGCGGGCGCCGAAGCTGCGGCTGATCTTTCGCCAGAGCCACAGCCAGATCGTCGGCGAAGCGCTGTTGCAGCGCAGCATCGACCTGGCCATCAGCGCCGGCGGTTTCGCCGAACGCATGCTCAGCCGTCAGGTATTGGGGGAAGGCAGTTATCTGTGTCTGGCGGACCCGGCGAGCCTGGGCCCGGGACAGCAGGCCATCGACCTCGACGAGTTCGTCGCCCGTGAGCATGTGCTGGTGTCGTCGCAAGGCTTTATCGGGATTACCGACGAGGGCCTGGCGGCCCTAGGGCTGAGTCGCCAGGTCTGCGCCTCGACCACGCATTTCGCCGCGCTGCCCCATCTGCTCAAGGGCAGCCAGGCGGTGGCGACCATTCCGGCCCACGCCGCGCGGAGCATCGCCGAACTGACCGGGCTGGCGCTGCTGCCCTGCCCGCTGGACCTGCCGCGCTACCCGATCGAGCTGGGCTGGCGCACCAGCGCGCAGATCGATCCGGTGGTATTGAAAGTGCGCGAGGCGATCGTCGCCAGCTTCGAGCTTACTTGTTCGCCGCCATCAGGCGATTGACTTCACTGCGCACCATGTTGGCGTATTCCGGCGGCGACATGCCGTCGAGTTCGGCACGCACCCATTCGGCCCATTTGCCCTTGCGCTTGCCGCGCTCGCCGAACAACCGTGCGGCTTCGCCCTTGGCCTTGCCCAGGTTGCTCTGCCACAGCTCGAACAGACGGGACTTTTCATCTTCGATCTCTGCACGCTCGGCGAGAGTCTTGTTGGCCAGATTGAAGCTCATGGGAATTTCCTGCTGCGTAAAATAGCCGACATCTTACACTGTGACGGCTGGGGTTTTCCCGCCGGCATGGAGCGGGTGGAGAAAATATCTGCAACTTTTCGCCGGCCCCGCAACTCCATTGTTCATCGCATCACTGACCCGCAAGGAGTAACTCAATGGCTCGTAAAACTGCTGCGCAAGCGGCTGACGAACAAATCAAGGACCAGGAATTCAGCGAGCTTCAAGCGTTGATCGAAGAATCGGAAAAGCTCCTGAAAAGCAGCGCATCGCTGGTGGGTGAGGAAGGCGAGAACCTGCGCCAACAGGTCGGGTTGAAACTCAAGCAGGCACTGGACTCGGTGTCCAGCGTGCGCGAGCGCAGCAAGCCGGTGGTGGACGCTACCGAGCAATACATCGGCGGCCATCCGTGGCAGACCGTGGCCATCTCCGCCGGCGTCGGCCTGGTGGTGGGCCTGTTGCTGGGGCGTCGTTCGTAACCGGTTTTCTGTAACGACCAGCGCCACCCGCGACCGCTAAAAAAAGGACCAGGCTTGCAGCATGCTTGCCTGGTCCTTGCGTGTTGAAAGCGCGTTTTAAAGCCCCGCCAGCTCCCGCAACTGCTTGAGCTCCGCGGCGTCCAGGGCAATCCCCTCGCGCAGGGACTTTTCCCGCTGGCGATGCCGGCGATCCCCCGGCAGGCGCTTGAGCCCTACGCCATGCATCTGGCGGATCAGCTCCTGGCTACGCTCGGCGAAATTCTGCCCGGCGCCCTTGCTCGGATCGATGACGATCAGCAACTGGCCGGTCCAGGGCGTCTTCGCGCCCGGGTGGTTGGACCAGTCGAACTCGAACGAGAAATGGCCACCCGTCAGCGCCGCCGCCAGCAGCTCGACCATCATCGACAGCGCCGAACCCTTGTGCCCGCCGAACGGCAACAGCGCGCCGCCTTCGAGAATGGCTTTCGGATCGTCGGTGGGCTGGCCGAGACCGTCCACGCCCATGCCCGGCGGCAGGCGTTCGCCCTTGCGCGCGGCGATCTGCACGTCGCCATGGGCAATGGCGCTGGTGGCCAGGTCGAAGACAATGGGGTCGCCCCCGGCCTGGGGCGCGGCAAAGGCAATCGGGTTGGTGCCGAACAATGGCCGATCGGCGCCGTGGGGCACCACGCAGGTCATGCTGTTGACCACGCTCAGGGCGACCAGCCCTTCCTCGGCGAACGGCTCGACGTCCGGCCACAGCGCGGCGAAGTGATGGGAATTGCGGATGGCCAGAATGGCGATCCCGGCGTTGCGCGCTTTCTCCACCAGCAACGCCCGCGCCGCCGCCAGCGCCGGTTGGGCGAAACCGTTGCCGGCATCGACCCGGACAAAGGCCGGGGCCACGTCTTCGACCACCGGCACGGCCTTGCCGTTGACCCAGCCGCTGTTAAGGGTCGAGACATAACCGGGAATACGGAACACGCCATGACTGTGGGCGCCGTCGCGCTCGGCAGCGGCACAGTTGTGCGCCAGGCTGCGCGCCACTTCGGCGCTGGTGCCATGGCGCAGGAAGATCGTTTCCAGCAGTTGCACCAGTGCCTCGAGCGACAGGTGTTCCTGCGGTGTTTCAACAGCCGGGGGCGATACAGACATCTGGAGCTCCGGATTAATTATTGGAATGGGCTACAGCGCATGAGAAGGCACCCAGGAGAGTGCGCCCGACGATTAAACAACGCTTTGCGCGCGCCCTGTCAACCTCGGCCATGGCCTGGCACCGGCGATGCCAGCAAGAGACAGAGCCGCCACCAACACGCCGTCAGCCGAGGATGGTGCACCGGAGCTCGGCAAGGTGGCAGTGGCGATGACCGCGGCCAGGGTGTTTTTGATCTTTTTTTCACTCCAGCTGTGGATACTGCTGACAAAAGTCCTGTGTTTCAGAGGCTTTGCTCCAAAAATAACCTCAACTTTGATATGCATTAGCCATGACGGCGGTTCTCCAAGCCTGGCTGCGAAGGGTAGAATGCGCGAAACCAGGAAGAGCCAATGAGCGAACAGCACCTCACAGAAGCCGAATACGACGCCATCACCGATGCCGCCGCGCAGTGGTGCATGCGTCTGCATGCCGCGGACTGTACGGCCGCCGAACACCAGGCCTTCGAGCAATGGCGCGATGCCCACCCGCTGCATGCCTTCGAATACGAAGCGATGCAGGAAATCTGGGAAGTCGCCGACCATCTGCCTCGCCCTCAAGCCACCACCGTCCTGCCCTTGCCGGCGCCGCGCAAACCCTGGCGCGCCTACGGCATGGCCGCGGCGATCAGCGCCCTGGCCCTGCCCCTGGCCGCCTACAGCGGCTGGAGCCTGGGCTGGCTGCCCTCCTCCTACGAACATTTCCAGGCCGACGGCAGCATGCGCCAGGTGACCCTGGCCGACGGCAGCCAGGTCGAACTCAACCTGGGCACCGAGCTGACCTACAGCAACTACAAGGACCAGCGCCGGGTCACCCTGAAAAAAGGCGAAGCCTTCTTCAAGGTCAGCCACGACAGCGCCCATCCGTTCGTGGTCAAGGCGGCCAGCGGCCAGGTCCGGGTCACCGGTACCGAGTTCAACGTCTGGATGTACGAGGATCAGGTGCGGGTCACCCTGCTCGAAGGTTCGGTGCTGGTGAACAGCGACAACAGCCACCCCGACGCTGGCTTGCCTCTCGATCCGGGCATGCAGGCGCGTTATCGCCAGGGCGATTACCAGCCACTGATCAGCCAGACCGCTGCCAACGACAGCTCGCTGGCCTGGCGCCAGGGCAAGCTGGTGCTGGACAACCTGGCGCTCGGCGAGGCCCTGCCGCTGATCAACCGCTACCTCAGCAAGCCGGTGATGCTGGCCGACAGCGCCACGGGCAACATTCGGGTCGGCGGCATCTACGACGTCACCGCGGTCAAGAGCCTGGTGACCACGCTGCCCAAGGTGTTGCCGGTGTACCTGACCCGCAACCAGGACGGCAACCCGGTCATCAATTCGCTGCCAGGCACCGCGCCAAAAAGCTGAAGGCCGCTACCCTCACGGGTGCGGCCTGCGCTTGACGGCAGATTGAACGCGCTTACTGGGTCGCGACCTTGCGCAACCGATCATCCACTTCGTGAATCACCTGCAACCGATACTGCGGGTCCGCCTGGATCTGCTGCTCGGTGAACGGCAACACACTCCACTGCTTCTTCGAGAACGCCTCGGTCTGGTCCCGCGAGTGCGGCGACGCCGGGTCGCTGGACAGGGAAAACGCCAGCAGGCCCTGGGCATGCGGCCCCTGCTCGTCGAAGGTCACCACTTGCAGGTAACTGGTGCCGCTGACCACCTCCCGCTTGCCGTCGGCCGCCGGGATGCTCTGGATCGCGTTGTACACGCCCAGGCTGGCCGGGCCGCCATGAATCGGCGTCTGCCGGCCGCCGCTGCTGACCACCTGGATATCGCCCCAACGGCTGTCGGCCTTCAGGCCCGACTCGGCCACCTGTTGCACCGAGGCCAGCATCGCCGCGCGCAGCGCCTTGGCCACCGGCGGCCGGTCGATCGCCAGGCCGCGCGGCGTGTGCTGCGGGTCCCGGGCATCGAAGGCCACGCGCCAGCGATTATCGACAGCCTCCAGCTGTTCCATGACGTTGCGAAAATGCACCAAGCCCACCCCGCTTTGCAGGTTGGCGCTGCGGTCCCAGGCTTTGAGGCTGGCACACAGCGGCGCCAGGGCCTGGGCATCGCTGCCCAGGTCGGCGGCACAGAACTGCAGCAGGTCCGGCATCACCTGCCCGGCCTGGTACACCTGGTCGTCCATCACCATGTGCTTGAGGTCGGCGGCGCTCAGCGGCTCGCCCTTGCCCGTGCCGATCAGGCGATTCAGGGCAAAACGCGCGCGCTGCCCCAGCGGCAGGTCCTGCTGGCTGATCAGCGGCGAGAAGCCTTGCAGCGGCGCGGCCGGGTTGACCATCCACGCCGAGTCGTTGGAGTTCTGTACGTAATCGCTGCGCAGTAGTTGCGGCAGCTGGCTGGCCGGGTAGATGCCCTTTTGCGCGGCCGCCGGGTCGATGTCCCAGGCACAGGCCGCGCGGGAACCGTCGAGAATGATCAGTTGGGTGCCGATCCGCGGGTCGCTGCAGTGGGCGAGTTTTTCCGCGCTGACGTTGGGCACCACCGACTGGTTCATGTACAGCGCCTGACCCTGGTCATCCACGGCCAGGGTATTGACCCAGGGAATACCCTGCAGTCGATGCACCGAAGCTTGCAACTCCTTGAGGCTGCGGGCCTGGTTCATCGCGTACCACTGTTGCAGCACCCGATCGTTTTCCAGGTTGGCGTCGCGCAGGCTGTAGGCGAAACGGTTGTCCCAGTCCAGCTTGCCGGGCCACTGCACCAGCGGGCCGAATTGCGAACTGTAGACACTGTGGCTGACGGTCGTGAGCTGGCCGTCCTCGCCCTGCACCTTGACGCTGACCGTTTGTTTCTCCAACGGCAGGGACTTGCCGTCGAGCAAGTAGCGGGTCGAGTCCTTGGGGTCCAGTTGCAGGCGGTACAGGGTGAAATGCTTGGAGGTGTCCACCGTGTGGGTCCAGGCCAGGTGCTGGCTGAAACCGATATTGATCATCGGCAGGCCGGGCAAGGCGGCCCCCATGACGTCCAGCTTGCCGGGAATGGTCAGGTGCATCTGATAGAAGCGCATGCCGCCCACCCATGGAAAATGCGGGTTGGCCAGCAACATGCCGCGACCATTGAACGAGCGCTCGCGCCCCACGGCCACCGCGTTGCTGCCACGGTCCAGGGCGAACCGCTGGCCGCGGGCATCCGCCTGGGCGAAGGCCTGGGCCGATGGCTTCAGCTGCGCCGTGGCGGATGGCGGAGTCGCGCCCACCAGGGCTTCGGCGAACTGGCCGACGCCACCCTCCACCAACAGCCGGCGGGTCAGCTTGACCAGGTCCAGGGCGGTCAACGGCCGTACCCAGTCACCCTGGCACTGCTCGGGCAGGCCCTGGGCCCGGCGCTCGGCCAGGGAGCGGTTATAGCCGGCGACATACCCTTCGATCAGTTGCCGCACCTGCGGCGTCTGCGCCTGCCAGAAGCCGAACACCGCCTGGGGCGTGTTCAGCCAGTTGAAGAACAGGTCGCTGGTGAGGTTTTCCCGCTGCTCGACGGTCTGCTGCTGCGGCCCGAAATACTTCGAACGCTCGCCATTGACCGTCAGCACTTCGTTGGCCAATAGGCACAGGTTGTCCTGGGCATAGGCGTAACCGATGCCGTAACCCAGCCCGCGCTCGTCGGCGGCGCGAATATGCGGGACGCCAAAACCGGTGCGGCGAATATCGGCGCTTGCCTCGCCGCCCTGGACCTCGCGTCCCTGAGCCGCAAGGCTCAGCCCGAGAAACAAACCCGCAAGGCAAAACCTGGGCAACTGGCTGGAAATAATCACGCCGACTCCTGATCGAAAGAAGATGCACAACCCAGGCTGGCGCGGCATGCCGATGAGCACACAGGGGATACGGATTCCAGCCCGGTAAAGGACGGCGCGACCCGGCATCAGCCAAAGCCCGCCTGCCCTTACAGACGAAACCGCCACGGAAAATTTAGCGCCCTCGCGCCAGGCGCCGATCGCCCGCCAACCTGGCGACGACAAAGCCCTCACAAATTTTCTACAACTGATTCCTCATGATTTGTGCGGCTCGTTCGTCTAGTTATGTGAGAGCACCCGTCATTTTCCTGATCAGGCTCTGAAAAGGAGTTTTTGCATGTACGACCCGCAACTGCCAACGGATGGCCACACCGCACAACCCGCGTCCTCCCTGAACGCCGGCGCCGGTGTCTTCGGCAAGCAAGCCGAGCGCAACCGCAACGAACGCATCAGGCACCTGCTCAAGAGCTTCGGCCTGCGCACCAGCCTGATTCGCCTGAAAGTCATCGATGCCTTGCTGCAGGCAGCCGAAAGCCAGCGCGCCCTGGGGGTGCGAGGCATTCACAGTCATTTGCTGGAGCTGGATATCCCGCTGTCGTTCCTCAGCGTGCGCGAGGTGTTGAAGCGGCTGTGCAGCGAAGGCGTGATTACCCTCAATGCGGACAAGAGCTTCAGCCTGCATCAACAGGCTGAAGCCATACTCGACGGCCGCGACTGAGGCCGTCGGGGGGTGTCTCTCAAGGCTTGACCTTGCGCCGCATCACGCCATTGATCACGACCACGGTCACCGCCACGCCAATGGCGATGTACTGGAACATTTTCTCGGTGATCATCCCGGCGTTCTGCAGGTAAGAAAGGCCAAGCATGATTCCCAGTACCACCAGGGAAATCACAATCGAATAGATCAAGCGTTGCTTCTGGGTCATTGCGGGTTCCTGAACCTGTAAAGGTGCGGCCTGAAAATGCCGCATGTGAATGTATCGACTCTGTATCGAAACAGATGCCAAACGCCTACCGAGAATCGGGGATGGGCGCGGGCGAACGGGGTCTCATGTTACAGCCGCCGAAGAGTTTTCGCTGCATCGCGGCGGTTTTAACCCCAGAGCCCTTTGAGGACTGCGCAATGTTCCGTCGAATCACCCGGCTGATTCCCCTGCTGGCGATGCTGGCCCTGTCCGGCTGCATCATCTTCCCTCACGACGGCTGGCATCACCGCCATTACGACGGCGGCCCCGGCTACTACTACCACCGCTAAGTCATCCAGAGCGCCAGTATTTCCCCCTTGTAACCCACCACGAAATTGCCCGACGCCCGCCTCGCCGCGGGCGTCTGTCTTTACTGTCGAGCTACGCCAGCCGGGTGTTGTGAATCCCCGGTTGGGCGAACAGCTCCACCAGCCAGTCGACGAACACCCGGACCCGCGTCGACAGGTGCCGGTGCGGCGGGTACAGCGCGCTCAACGGCATCCTGGGTGGCGGAATGTGCCGGAGCACTTCGCTCAGGCGACCTTCGGCCAGCTGCTGGGCGACGTGATAGTAAGGCGTCTGCACCAACCCATAGCCGGCCTCGCAGGCGGCCAGGTAGCCATCGGCGCTGTTGACCGACACCTGCTTGGGCAACTCAGGCAACAGTACCTGGCCCTGCACCTCGAACTCCAGGCCATAACGCTTGCCGCTGACGCTGGAGAAATACTCGATCATCTGATGCCCGGCCAGCTCGTCCAGGCTCTGCGGCACACCGCGCTGGCGCAGGTAGGCAGGGCTGGCGCACGTCACCTGCTCCAGCGCCAGCAACGGCCGGGCCACCAGCGAGTCGTCGAGGCACAGGCCGCCGCGCAACACGCAGTCCACCCCTTCGCGGATCAGGTCCACCGGCCGGTCGTTGAGGCCGATTTCCAGGTCGACCAGCGGGTAGCGCTCGGAGAATGCCGGCAACGCCGGGATCACCACCAGCCGCCCGATCCCCGCTGGCATGTCGATGCGCAAGGTGCCGCGCGGGTTGTGGCGCGCGGCGGAAAACACCGCTTCGGTTTCCTCAAGGTCCGCCAGCAGCCGCACGCAGCGCTGGTAATAGGCGGCGCCGTCCAGGGTCGGCGTGACCTGGCGGGTGGTGCGCAACAGCAGCTGCACGCCCAAATGCGCCTCCAACTGTTTGATCAGCACCGTCACCGAGGCCCGGGGCATCTGCAGGCTGTCGGCGGCCTTGGCGAAACCGCCGAGGTCGACGATGCGGGTGAACACACGCATGGCATTAAAACGGTCCATTGGCTTGGCCTGTCGCGAATTATTTAGAATTTACGAATAGTGATAGCGCTTTTAGCCGGTTTATCTTGTTTTTGTCGAGGAGAACAATGGCCGCCACCCCATCCACCGGAGCTTCTCCTATGCAAACCCGTCAACTGGGCAAGAACGGCCCGCAAGTGTCAGCCATCGGCCTTGGCTGCATGGGCATGACCGATTTCTACACCACCGGCACCGATACCCGGGAAGCCACCGCCACCTTGCATCGCGCCCTGGAACTGGGGATCAACCTGCTGGACACCGCCGACATGTACGGCCCCCACAGCAACGAAATCCTGATCGGCCAGGCGATCCGCGGCAAACGCGACCAGGTGTTCCTGGCCAGCAAGTTCGGCATCGTCCGCAACCCCGGCGACCCGGCGGCGCGCGGAGTGAACGGCCGCCCCGACTACATTCGCCAGGCGATCGACGGCACCTTGCAGCGCCTGGGCGTGGACACCCTGGACCTGTATTACCAGCACCGCATCGACCCGGACGTGGCCATCGAGGAAACCGTCGGCGCCATGGCCGAGCTGGTGCGGGCCGGCAAGGTCCGCTACCTGGGGCTCAGCGAAGCCTCGGCGGCAACGCTGGAGCGGGCCCACAAGGTGCATCCGATCAGCGCCCTGCAAAGCGAATATTCGTTGTGGAGCCGCGACCAGGAAGACAACGGCTGCCTGGCGGCCTGCCAGCGCCTGGGCATCGCCTTTGTGCCCTACAGCCCGCTGGGGCGAGGTTTTCTCACTGGCGCCCTGAAGAGCCCGGAGGATTTCGCCGCCGACGACTACCGGCGTTTCAGCCCGCGCTTCCAGGGTGAGAACTTCACCAGGAACCTGCTGCTGGTGGAACAGGTCAAGCAACTCGCGGCGGCCAAGGGCATCACCGCCGGGCAACTGGCCCTGGCCTGGGTACTGGCGCAGGGCGATTACCTGATCCCGATTCCGGGCACCAAGCAACGCAAATACCTGGAGGAGAATGTCGCCGCGCTGCAGGTCCGCCTCGGCGCTGACGAACTGCAGGCCCTGGAACGGATATTCACCGCCGACGCCACCGCCGGCGAGCGTTACCCGCAAGCGGTGATGGCCTTGCTCGACCGGTAAACAGCCAGCCACAAAAAAGGCCCTCGACCGGTTTATCGGTCGAGGGCCTTTGTTTGTCGCCTCACGCCTTGGTGGAGCGATTCTTGTCGGTCACCGTGGTGCCGTTGCCCTTGCCGTAGCTTTGCAGGTTCTGCAGCACGTAGATGGCTTTCTTGTACTCGGGGATCAGGTAGCTGGCGTACTTGTTGCCCTTGAGGTTGTTGGTCTGGATGTTGTCCAGCTGGATCGCGAAGTACTCCAGGGCATTGAACTTGGCATCCGGGTCGGCCTGCACGCCGAAGCGGTCGAACTTGTCGCCGGCGTTGAGCAGGGTCATCGCCGTCACGTCGCTGATCAGGCCCTTCTGCTTGAGGAAGGTGCTCATGTTGCCCAGCTGCTTGGCGCTGACATTCTCCGGATCGAAACCCTTGATCTGCTTGTGCAGCTTCATTTCGTCCATCTTGAACACGTTCAGCGCCAGCGGGTTCTGGCCGACCAGGGCGAGCATCTGCTTGACCTTGGTGCTCTGGCTGACCGGCTTGCCCCGGGTGCCCGTGTCCTGCACCAACAGACCAGCCTTGCTGGTCCAGCCGCCGACATATCCGATTGCCATAAAAAGACTCCTGTGTACGGACTTTCGACATACGTCTTGCGCGGCCAACAAGAGGATCGCGCAAGTTCAACTAAGAAACGTCTGAAAAGCCTGATTGAGGGAAAACGATGGTCGCGAGTATCGACGCGCCAAGGCGTCTCACCAACAAATATTTCTGGTTTTTACAATTTTTGTACATTTCCGATACAAATGCCGGAAGGCCCGTTTTTGCTGGCCGAAACAATTATTTAACAATCAAACCCATGACAACTAAGCAGTGATTTTCGGCCTCTAGCGTAGCGACTGGTTAGTTGCCTGGACGGGCTTGTCCGAAGTCCGCCGAACGGTCTGTTCCACACCTCCATGACAGGCGCAGGGGCAACTATATTTGAGGGTCCCTACAACAAGGAGGTGCATCATGGAACAACGTCAGCAGCACCTTTTGGACGAGCTCATCCGCCATGAGCTCTACATCCACGCGCCGATCGATACCGTCTACTACTACGTGACTCAGCCGGATCGCTGGCCCGAGTGGCATCCCGCGTCCCTGCGCGCCGACACCGGCCTGGCCGGCTCGTTGCCAGCGGGGCATCGCTTCAGCAAAACCATCGACCTGCTCGGCCTGCAGATCCACCTGAGCTGCCGGGTACTGGTCGCGGTGTTTCCCAAGGAGTTCAAGATCGTCTTCAGTTCTGCGCCAGCAGACGGCTCGATCCACTATCAGTTGTGCAAATACGGGGACGGAACCCTGTTCAAGCGCACCCTGCACTACTGCTCCGACCTCAACCTGCTCAGCCTGCGCCCGCGTATCGAGCACTTGTCCCAACTGGCGCTGGCCAACCTCAAGCGCAACCTGGAACAGATCGCCCACTGATCCGGCAACGGGTGGCGCCGCGCTGGCTGACAAATCTGTAATCTTCACCTCAGTTTTCTGACAGGCCGCGCCGCTTAAGGTCGCCTCATACCTGACCAGCAGGATCGAGGGAGCCTTGGGGCATGCATGTAAAACCCACACGACGCAGTTTTATCAAGGGCCTGGCCGCCGGCGGCGTACTGGCCGGCACCGGGCTGTGGCAACAGCCGCTCTGGGCACGCAGCGAAGACGGCCAGCTGCCCGCCCTCAGCGGCCAGCAGTTCGACCTGTTCATCGGTGAATCCCAGGTCAACTACAGCGGCACGTCGCGCACCGCGATGACCATCAACGGCGGCCTGCCCGGCCCGCTGCTGCGCTGGCGCGAGGGCGACACCGTGACCATCCGGGTGCGCAACCGCCTCCAGGAGGACACCTCGATCCACTGGCACGGCCTGATCCTGCCGGCCAACATGGACGGCGTGCCGGGCCTGAGCTTCCACGGCATCGCCCCCGGCGGCCTCTACGAATACCGCTTCAAGGTCCGGCAGAACGGCACCTACTGGTACCACAGCCACTCGGGGTTGCAGGAACAGGCCGGGGTCTACGGACCACTGGTGATCGAGGCCCGCGAGCCGGAACCCTTCCAGTACGACCGCGACTACGTGGTGATGCTCAGCGACTGGAGCGACGAGGCGCCCGAGCGCCTGATGCACATCCTGAAAAAGCAGCCCGGCTACTACAACTTCCACAAGCGCACGGTCGGCGACTTTATCGAGGACGTCAGCCGCGACGGCTGGGCGGCCACCCTCGCCGATCGCAAGATGTGGGCGCAGATGAAAATGACCCCCACCGACCTGGCGGACGTCAGCGGTCATACCTACACCTACCTGATCAACGGCCAGAGCCCGGGCGGCAACTGGACCGGGCTGTTCAAGCCCGGCGAGAAGCTGCGCCTGCGCCTGATCAACGGCTCGGCCATGAGCTACTTCGACCTGCGCATTCCCGGCCTGAAGATGACCGTGGTCGCCGCCGACGGCCAGTATGTGCAGCCGGTCAGCGTCGATGAACTGCGCATCGCCGTGGCGGAAACCTACGACGTGCTGGTCGAGCCCGGCTCGCAGGAGGCCTACACCCTGTTCGCCCAGGCCATGGACCGCAGCGGCTATGCCCGCGGCACCCTGAGCCAGCGTCCTGGGCTGAGCGCGCCCGTGCCGCCCCTGGACCCGCGGCCGCTGATCAGCATGGCCGACATGGGCATGGACCACGGCAGCATGGCTGGCATGGGCGCCATGCCCGGCATGGATCATGGCCAGATGCAGGGCATGGACCACAGCCAGATGCAGGGGATGGATTCCAGCAACATGGCCGGCATGGACCACAGCGGTATGGCCGGCATGTCGGGCATGGACCACGGCACCATGGGCGGCGCCATGCAAAGCCACCCGGCCTCGGAGGACGGCAACCCGCTGGTGGACATGCAGACCATGAGCCCGACGCCGAAACTCGCCGACCCGGGTATCGGCCTGCGCGACAACGGCCGTCGGGTACTGACCTACGCCGACCTGCGCAGCACCTTCGAAGACCCCGACGGGCGCGAACCGAGCCGCACCATTGAGCTGCACCTGACCGGGCACATGGAAAAATTCGCCTGGTCGTTCGACGGCATCAAGTTCAGCGACGCCGAGCCCCTGCGCCTGACCTATGGCGAGCGGGTACGCATCACCCTGGTCAACGACACCATGATGACCCACCCCATCCACCTGCACGGCATGTGGAGCGACCTGGAAGACGAACAGGGGCGCTTCCTGGTGCGCAAGCACACGATCGACATGCCACCGGGCAGCAAACGCAGCTACCGGGTGACCGCCGATGCCCTGGGGCGCTGGGCCTATCACTGCCACCTGCTGTTCCACATGGAGATGGGCATGTTTCGCGAAGTACGAGTGGACGAAGCCGGGAGCGCCGCATGATGCCGAAAAACGCCTTGACCCTGTTCACCACCCTGCTCGGCCTCGGCGCCGCCACCTTGCAGGCCGCCGAAAGCATGGATCACTCCAGCATGGATCATTCGTCCATGCCGGCTTCCGCGATGCAAGGCAACCCGATGCCCGGCATGGACCACAGCCAGATGACCGGCATGGACGGCGAACCGCTGCAGACCATGGAATCCGCGGCGCCCACCCGCAGCCGCACGCCGATCCCGGTACTCACCGACGCCGACCGCCGCGCCGCCTTCCCGCCGGTGTCCGGCCACGGCGTGCACGACAAGGCGATCAACTCGCTGTGGCTGGTCGATCGCCTGGAGTACCAGGACGCCGATGACGGCAGTGCCCTGGCCTGGGAAATGAACGGCTGGATCGGCGGCGACATCGACCGGCTATGGCTGCGCAGCGAGGGCGAGCGCACTAACGGCCGGACCGAAAACGCCCAGGTCGAGGCGCTCTGGGGCCATGCCATCGGCCCCTGGTGGGATGTGGTCAGCGGCGTGCGCCAGGACTTCAAGCCCGGCGCGCCGCAGACCTGGGCCGCCCTCGGGCTGCAAGGCATGGCCCTGTACAACTTCGAAAGCCAGGCCACCGCCTACCTCGGCGAAGGCGGCCAGAGTGCCCTGGGGCTCCAGGCCGAATACGACATCCTGCTGACCAACCGCCTGATCCTGCAACCCAACGCAGAGGTCAGCCTGTACGGCAAGAACGACCCGCAACGGGGCGTCGGCTCGGGGCTCTCCTCGCTGGAGGCCGGCCTGCGCCTGCGCTACGAGCTGCACCGCCAGTTCGCGCCCTACGTCGGCGTGACCTGGAGCCGCAGCTACGGCAAGACCGCGGACTACGCCCGTGAAGAAGGCGAAGACAACAGCGAAGCCCGTCTGGTGCTCGGTGTGCGCCTGTGGTTCTGACTTCCCTTCAATAGATAACTAAAAACATCACGCGGCCAATGCCGCCTGGAGCCTTGCATGTCCCACCTCAAGCATCTCGTCATCGCCGCCACTTTCGGTGCCGGCCTGTTACTCACCGGCGTCGCCCAGGCGCACCCCAAGCTGCTGGCCTCGACCCCGGCCGAAGGCGCCAAGGGCGCGGCACCGACGAAAATCGAGCTGCAATTCTCGGAACCCCTCACCACCCAGTTCTCCGGGGCTCGGCTGCTGATGACCGGCATGCCCGGGATGAGCCACGCGCCGATGCCGGTCAAGGCCAGCGTGGCCGGCGGCAGCGATCCGAAAAGCATGATCATCAGCCCCGCTACCCCGCTCGCGAAGGGCAACTACAAAGTCGAGTGGCGGGCGGTGTCCGCCGACACCCATCCGATCACCGGCAACCTGACCTTCGAAGTCAACTGAGCCATGGGCGAACCCATCAACCTCGCCCTGCGTTTTGCCCTGTACCTCGATCTGACGCTGCTGTTTGGCCTGGCGCTGTTCAGCCTTTACGGGCTGCGTGGCGCGCAGAGCCAATGGCGTTTTCGCCGGCCCCTGGCGACCGCCCTGGTGCTGGGCGCGCTGCTGTCGGGCGCCGCGCTGCTGCAGCTGGCGCTGTCGATGAGTGGCGCGACCAGCCTGGCCGAACTGGACCCGGCGCTGCTGTCTGCGCTCATGCTGGAAACCGCTGTCGGCCAAAGCTGGCTGCTGCGCCTGGCGGCGTTGCTGCTGGCGGGGGGGCTGCTTCTGTTCAGCAGTGGCTGGCCGAGGTTCACCCTCTACGGCCTGATTCTGTGCACGGCGGCAGCCCTGGCCACCCTGGCCTGGGGCGGCCACGGGGCGATGAGCGAAGGTGGCCGGCATTACCTGCACCTGGGCAGCGACATCCTGCATTTACTGGGTGCCGGCGCCTGGTTGGGGGCACTGGCGGCTTTCGCCCTGCTGCTGCGTCGTAGCGCCTGCGAAGACGAACCGCAGGCAGGCCACCTGCTCGATGCCCTGAAGGGGTTTGCCAGCCTGGGCACGCTGATCGTGGTCGTCCTGACCATCAGCGGCGTGCTCAACTACCTGCTGATCGTCGGCCCGGACCTGGCAACGTTGAGCGCCAGCACCTATGGCCTGCTCCTCAGCCTGAAGGTGGCGGTGTTCGCCAGCATGCTGGTGTTCGCCACATTGAACCGCTTCCATCTGGTTCCGCAGCTGGAACAGGCGCTGCACCAGGCCTCGCCCCAGGCAGCCCTGCCCGCCTTGCGTCGCAGCATGGTCCTGGAACTGGCGGCAGCCCTGTTGATCCTAGGCCTGGTGGCCATGCTCGGCATCCTGAGCCCGGTTCCCGAATGAACACCTATCGCGGGCACGCTTCTGTAGGAGCGAGGCTTGCCCGCGATGAACGACAACGCGCAGTACCAGACAACCTGAATGGCCAGCGCTCGGTATAACGTTGAAACACAAGCGCCGCGCCGCGCTCGAGAAAAGTAGCAAAATACGCCACCCTGTCGGCCCAACACCGCGCCCCAAGGCGCCCTGATGATCAAGAGACTTCCTATGAACAACACTCTGCGCCTGGCAGCCCTGTCTGCCCTGCTCGTCGGCTCCCTGGCCCAGGCCGCCGACCTGATCCCGATCGATGTGCACCGCGACGCCAATTGCGGCTGCTGCAAGAAATGGATCGAGCACCTGCAAGCCAACGGCTTCAAGGTCAACGACCACGTCGAAAGCAACATGAGCGAAGTCAAGCAGCGCCTGGGCGTGGCCCCGCGCCTGGCGTCGTGCCACACCGCGGTGATCAACGGCAAATTCGTCGAAGGCCATGTGCCGGCGGACCAGGTGCTGGCCCTGAGCAAGCGCGATGACCTGCTCGGCGTCGCCGCTCCCGGCATGCCCATGGGCTCGCCCGGCATGGAAATGGACGGCATGCCCGCCGACGCCTACCAGGTCATCGGCTTGACCAGGGACGGCAAGGACGTGGTGGTCGCGGACTACCCGGCCCATTGATCCTCACCGCCTGCCTCGGCCTGTTCCTGGCGGCCTTCGGCGCCGCCACCCTGCTGCCGCTGCAATCCGAGGCCGTGCTGGTGGGCCTGCTGCTCAACGGCCAGCACCCGGTCTGGTTGCTGCTGGCCGTCGCCACCCTCGGCAATGTCCTGGGTTCCCTGGTGAACTGGTGGCTGGGCCAGCGCCTGGAACACTACAAGGACCGCCGCTGGTTCCCCGTCGGCCCACGCCATCTGCAACGGGCCCGCAACCATTACCAGCGCTACGGCCACTGGTCCCTGCTACTGAGCTGGCTGCCGATCATCGGCGACCCGCTGACCCTGGTGGCCGGAATCATGGGCGAACCGCTAAAGCGCTTCCTGCTGGTCGTCACCCTGGCCAAGGGCGCGCGTTATGGCGTGCTGGCCTGGATGACTCTCGGCTGGTTCGGTTGAGCTGACGGGGCACGCCTCCAGGCTTATAAGCATGACCACGAAGGGAACGTTTCGCCCTGACGATGGCCTCTGCTTATTAATGTCGCGCTAATCACGCCGCGCCAGGATCGGCTCATTTCTCTCGGAGGTCATGTATGTCCCTAAGCCCCACCCACTGGAGCCTCGCCTGCTGGTTACCCGGCCTGTTGCTGACCGCCACCCTGCCCGCCCTTGCCGCCGAAGGCCCGGCCTACGGTCCCGAGCTGCAAGGCTTCGACTATCCCTACCCGCTGCAGCACTTTGCCTTCGAGTCCCAGGGCCAGGCCTTGCAGATGGGGTATATGGATGTGCCGGCCAAGGGCACGCCCAACGGTCGCAGTGTGCTGCTGATGCACGGCAAGAATTTCTGCGGCGCGACCTGGGACACCTCGATCAAGGCCTTGAGCGACGCCGGTTACCGGGTCATAGCCCCAGACCAGATCGGCTTCTGCACCTCCAGCAAGCCCGAGCACTATCAATACAGCTTCCAGCAGCTGGCGCAGAACACCCGGCAACTGCTGGACCGGCTGGGCGTCCGGCAGGTCAGCCTGCTGGGCCATTCCACCGGCGGCATGCTGGCCACCCGTTATGCCCTGCAATACCCCGAGCAGGTGCAG
Organism: Pseudomonas sp. GW456-L12; assembly: GCF_059424045.1. Classification (NCBI taxonomy): domain Bacteria; kingdom Pseudomonadati; phylum Pseudomonadota; class Gammaproteobacteria; order Pseudomonadales; family Pseudomonadaceae; genus Pseudomonas; species Pseudomonas sp. GW456-L12. The sequence goes on along the minus strand of NZ_JBWKZA010000006.1, from coordinate 231,980 downwards.
CAACTGGCGCTGGTCAACCCGATCGGCCTGGAAGACTGGAAGGCCCTCGGCGTGCCCTACCGCAGCGTCGACCAGTGGTACGCCCGCGAGCTCAAGCTGTCGGCCGAAGGCATCCGCAACTATGAGCGCAGCACTTATTACGGCGGCCGCTGGCAGCCGGAATTCGAGCGCTGGGTGGACATGCTCGCCGGCCTCAACAAGGGCCCGGGGCACACGCGGGTGGCGTGGAACTCGGCGCTGATTTACGACATGATCTTCACCCAGCCGGTGTACTACGAGTTCAAGGACCTGAAGATGCCGACCCTGCTGTTGATCGGCACCTCCGACACCACGGCGATCGGCAGCGATATCGCGCCGCCGGCGGTCAAGGCGCGGATCGGCAACTACCAGGTGCTGGGCAAGCAGGTGGCCGGGCTTATCCCGCACTCGACCCTGATCGAGTTCCCGGGCCTGGGCCACGCCCCGCAGATGGAACAACCGGCGCAATTCCACCAGGCCCTGCTGGGCTGGCTGGCGTCACATTGATGCGTTTTCCCCGGAGCCTTCATGAGTGTGCAGATCGCGGTAATCGATGATTGGCAGGACGTTGCCCGTGACGTCGTCGACTGGTCGGTGCTGGCAGGCATCGGCCAGGTCAGCTTTATCCATGACTACCCCAGCGACACCGCCGCCATGAGCGAGCGCCTGGCGCCGTTCGAGGTGATCTGCGTGATGCGCGAGCGCAGCCGTTTCGACGCGGCCCTGCTGCGCAGCCTGCCGCGGCTCAAGCTGTTGCTCACCGGTGGCATGCGCAACGCCGCCATCGACCTGGCCGCCGCGACCAGCCTGGGCATCCAGGTGTGCGGCACCGACAGTTACAAGCACGCGGCGCCGGAGCTGACCTGGGCGCTGATCATGGCCCAGACCCGCAACCTGCTCAGCGAAGCCAGCGCGCTGCGCGCCGGCCTCTGGCAACAGGGGCTGGGCGGCGACCTGCACGGCAAGACCCTGGGCATTCTCGGCCTGGGCAGCATCGGCCAGCGGGTGGCACAGTTCGGCCAGGTGTTCGGCATGCGGGTGATCGCCTGGAGCGAGAACCTCACCGCCGAACGGGCCGCGGCGGCCGGCGTGACCTACGTGAACAAGCAACAGCTGTTCGAACAGGCCGACGTGCTCTCGGTGCATCTGGTGCTCAGCGAACGCAGCCGCGGCCTGGTGGACGCCCAGGCGCTGGCCTGGATGAAACCCTCGGCGCTGCTGGTCAACACCGCCCGCGGGCCGATCGTCGATGAAGCGGCGCTGATCAGCGCCCTCGAACGCGGGCGCCTGGCCGGCGCGGCGCTGGATGTGTTCGAGCAGGAACCGCTGCCCCTCGATCATCCATTGCGCCGCCTGCCCAACGTGCTGGCCACGCCCCATGTCGGTTATGTCAGCCAACAGAACTACCGGCAGTTCTTCGCCCAGATGATCGAAGACATCCAGGCCTGGGCCGCCGGCCAGCCGATCCGTCAGTTGGGCTGAACCACGCCAGGGCATTGCGCCAGCACTGCCCTGCACCATCATCGAGCGCCAGCACCTTCGCCCCGCACCGCTCCCTTGCAGCCCCTCACCGTTTTCGCGCCAAGACGAAAAAACCTCGCCCCCGGCCGGTGCGCGAGACTGCCTTTCGTCGGCTTTATTCCGGGGCAGCGCAACCTTCGTCCCGAGAAAACCTAATCGTCACGCCCGCGCTCTAACTTCTGTCCTAGACTGGAATTCGAAAAGTGACCGGACAGTCACTCCCAGGGAAATAAAGTCGAAACTTTTGGCTCACGCCTTGGGTCAGGTTAAAGGTAGGGCCTTCGCGACTGGTGCAATCCTTGCAATGGCCCCTTCACCCTCTTTGCGTCGACGCATGAGGCTGCGTTCGGCTTTCGCATGCGCAACGTTTTTTGTGCCCGGCCACCGGATTGGCCTTTTGACACCGCCGGCAGATGCCAGGAACAGATCAATAAAACGGGAGAAACAGATGACCAGTGCCGTATTGCAAACCCAGGGAAAGCATCCTCTGCCGCTGGCCGGTGAAACGGTCTCCACATCGATTCTCGCCCCAGGTGGCAAGACGTCACTGCCCTTGATCCGCCACAACCCCAATCGCAAGAAGGTCCTGTTCGTCACTTCGGAAATCGCCGACCTGGTCAAGACCGGCGGCCTGGGCGACGTGTCGGCCGCCCTGCCCCGCGCCATGGCGCACCTGCACGATGTACGCCTGCTGATCCCCGGCTACCGGCAGGTGATGCACAGCGAAAACCCGATTCATATCATTGGCGAGCTGGGCGGCCACGCGGCCCTGCCGGCCTGCAAGATCGGGCGCATGGACATGCCCGACGGCCTGGTGATCTATGTGCTGATCTGCCCCGAACTCTATGAGCGCGAAGGCTCGCCCTACGGCGCCAACAACGGCCGCGACTGGCCGGACAACCATATCCGCTTCGCCCGCCTGGGCCTGGCCGCCGCCGACATCGCCGCCAACCTGGCACAGATCCACTGGTGCCCGGACCTGGTGCACGCCCATGACTGGCCCGCCGGGCTGGCGCCGGCCTATATGCACTGGCGCGGGCAACGCACGCCGACCCTGTTCACCATCCATAACCTGGCGTACCAGGGCGTGGTCAGCCTGGCTTCCTGCCCGGAGCTGGGCATCCCCGAACATGCCCTGCAACAGGAAGGCATGGAGTTCTACGGCAAGCTGTCGTTCCTCAAGGCGGGCATGGCCTACGCCAGCCACATCACCACCGTCAGCGCCACCTATGCCCAGGAAATCACCACCCCGGCCTTCGGCTGCGGGCTTGACGGTTTCCTCGCCAGCAAGACCCAGCAAGGCCTGCTCAGCGGCATCCCCAACGGCATCGACGAAAGCTGGGACGCCGCCACCGATCCGCACCTGTCCACCCCCTTCGCCATTGGCGACTGGCAAGGCAAGGCCGCCAATGCCACCCATGTGCGGCGGATGTTCGGCCTCGACCCCAGCAGCGGCCCGCTGTTCGCGGTGGTCTCGCGGCTGGTCTACCAGAAAGGCCTGGACCTTACCGAAGGCGTGGCCGAGTACATCGTCAAGTCCGGCGGCCAGATCGCGATTATCGGCCGCGGCGAGCCGGAGGAAGAACAGGCCATGCGCGCCCTGGCCGCGCGTTTCCCCGGGCGCATCGGGGTGAACATCGGTTTCAACGAAACCGACGCCCGCCGCATGTTCGCCGGCAGCGACTTCCTGCTGATGCCTTCGCGCTACGAGCCCTGCGGCCTGAGCCAGATGTACGCCCAGCGCTTCGGTTCGCTGCCGGTGGCGCGCAATACCGGCGGCCTGGCCGACACCATCGAGAACGGCGTCACCGGTTTTCTGTTCGACGAATCCACCGTGGCCAGCTACGAAGAGGCCCTGGGCCGCGCCTTCAAGGTGTTCGCCTATCCGCAGTTGCTCAACGCCATGCGCTGCCGGGCCATGGCCGCGCCCTTCAACTGGTGCAAGGCGGTGGAACCCTACGCCGAACTCTATGAACAGCTGGTGGCCAAGGCCTTGGGAAAATCGGCCAAACCCTGAGAGGGCCCCTGGATGCCGTCAAGGACTCTGGAAACCTGGCCCCACGGCGCTACTGCGCTCGATGCCGAGCGCACCCGCTTTGCCCTCTGGGCGCCGGACGCACAGCACGTCAGCGTCGAACTCGAAGACGGCGTGTCGCTGCCCATGCTGCCCCAGGCCAACGGTTGGTTCATGGTCATCGGCCAGTGCCCGCCCGGCACCCGCTACCGCTTCAATGTCGATGACCAGATCCGCGTGCCCGACCCGGCGTCCCGGGCCCAGGACGGCGACATCGACGGCCCCAGCCTGGTGGTCGATCCCCGGGCCTATCGCTGGCGGCACCCGCACTGGCAAGGCCGGCCGTGGCACGAAGCGGTGATCTACGAGCTGCATGTGGGCGTGCTCGGCGGTTACCGCGCAGTGGAAAAACACTTGCCACGCCTGGCCGAGCTGGGCATCACCGCCATCGAGCTGATGCCCCTGGCGGAGTTTCCCGGCGATCGCAACTGGGGCTACGACGGCGTCCTGCCTTATGCGCCGGAAGCCTCCTACGGTTCGCCCGACGACCTCAGGCACCTCATCGACAGCGCCCACGGCCTGGATCTCGCGGTGATACTCGACGTGGTCTACAACCACTTCGGCCCCGACGGCAATTACCTGCACCACTACGCCAAGGCCTTCTTCAGGGAAGACCGGCACACGCCCTGGGGCGCGGCCATCGACTTTCGCCGCCAGCCCGTGCGCGACTTCTTTATCGACAATGCCCTGATGTGGCTGCTGGAGTACCGCTTCGACGGCCTGCGCCTGGACGCCGTGCATGCAATCGACGACCCGGACTTCCTGCACCAACTGGCGCAGCGGGTACGCCGCCGGATCGACCCGGCGCGGCACGTCTGGCTGACCGTGGAAAACGAGTACAACCAGGCCAGCCTGCTGGAGCAGCACTTCGACGCGCAGTGGAACGACGACGGCCACAACGCCCTGCATGTGCTGCTCACCGGGGAGACCGACGCCTACTACGCCGACTTCGCCGAGCGCCCCACCGAGAAACTGGCGCGCTGCCTGAGCCAGGGGTTCGTCTATCAGGGCCACGTCACCCGCCACGGCACCCCTCGCGGCGAACCCAGCAGCCATTTGCCGCCCAGCGCCTTCGTGCTGTTTTTGCAGAACCACGACCAGATCGGCAACCGCGCCTTCGGCGAGCGCCTGGTGCGCCTGGCCGAGCCACAGGCATTGCAGGCGGCCACGGTGCTGTTGCTGCTGTCGCCGATGATCCCGCTGCTGTTCATGGGCGACGAACTGGCGGCGCCGCAGCCCTTCCTGTTTTTCACCAGCCACCACGGCGAACTGGCGGACGCGGTGCGCGAAGGCCGGCGCGGCGAATTCGCCGCCTTCAGCGCCTTCGCCGATCCGCATAAACGCGAGCAGATTCCCGACCCGAACGCGCCGGACACCTTCCTCGCGTCGAGGCCGCAGGCGGACCCGGCCCAGGGCGAGCAGACCCTGGCGCTGTATCGCCAGCTGTTGCAACTGCGCCGCGAGCACATCGTGCCCTACCTGCCCGGCGCCGAAGCCCTGGGCGCCGAGGTGCTGGCCGAAGGCGCGCTCTGTGCCCGCTGGCGCCTGGGCAATGGCCAGGAACTGCGCATCGACCTCAACCTGAGCCCGCACAACGTCGAGCAACAGCCGCCAAGCGCGGCGCAGCGCCTGTTCGAATACCCGGCCCAGGCGTTCGAGCGGTTGCACCAAGGCACTCTCGCCCCCTATAGCGCGCTGGTCAGCCTCGGCGCAGTCGCCCCCACGCCAGACCTTGACGGAGAACACCCATGAGCGACGCGCAACTGGAAATCCTCGCCAGCCGGGCCGGCCTGGCCGTCGACTGGATCGACGCCAACGGCCGCCCGCAACGGGTCGAGCCACGGGTGCTGCGCGCCGTGCTGGCCAGCCTCGGGCATCCGGCCGACAACGACCGGCAGATCGAAGCCAGCCTGCGCCAGCTGCTACAGGTGCAGCAGAGCCGGCAACTGCCGCCGCTGCTGACCGCCGACGCCGGCCAGGGCCTGGACCTGGGGCATTACTTCGCCCCGGACACGCCCTGCGAAATCCACCTGGAAGACGGCGGTGTGCTCAACCTCAGGCTGGACGCCAACTCCATGCTGCCGGGCCTGGTGCCGGTGGGTTACCAGGAGGTGAGCATCGCCGGCCAGCACTTCACCCTGGCCGTGGCGCCCGAGCGCTGCTACAGCGTCGCCGACGCCGTGGACCAGGCCACGCCCCGCGCCTGGGGCCTGAGCGTGCAGCTGTATTCGCTGCGCCGCGCAGGCGACGGCGGTTATGGTGATACCCAAGCGCTCGAAGACCTGGTCCGGGTCGCCGGCGAACGGGGCGCCGAGGCCGTGGCCATCAGCCCGCTGCATGCCATGTTCAGCAGCGACACCGGCCGCTACAGCCCCTATTCGCCGTCCAGCCGGTTGTTTCTCAACAACCTGTACGCCGCGCCCGGGACCATTCTCGGCGAGCGGGCCTGGCGCAGCGCGATCGATGCCAGCGGCCTCGGGCCGCAACTGCAACAGCTGGAACAACAGCCGATGGTCGACTGGCCGGTGGCGGCCCAGGCCCGGCAGAAAGTCCTGCGCGCGCTTTATGACGGCTTCTGCCAGGGCGAGCATCCGCTGCACCAGGACTTCGCCAGCTTCCGCCACGCCAGTGGCGAGACCCTGGAAAACCACTGCCGCTTCGAAGCCATCCAGGCCCAGCGCGCGGCCCGCGGCGAAAGCCTCGACTGGCGCGAATGGCCCGACGCCTGGCGCACCCCACGCAGTCCGGCGCTGGCACAGTTCGCCGAGGAGCACGCTGCCGATATCGGCTTTTATGCCTTCTGCCAATGGCTGATCGCCCGTTGCCTGGAGCGGGTGCAGGCCACCGCCCGCAGCAGCGGCATGGGCATCGGCCTGATCGCCGACCTGGCGGTGGGCGCCGACGGCGGCGGCAGCCAGGCCTGGAGCCGCCAGGACGAACTGCTGGCGGCGCTGACCGTCGGCGCGCCGCCGGACATTCTCAATCGCCAGGGCCAGGGCTGGGGCATTTCCGCCTTTTCCCCGGAGGGCCTGGTGCGCAATGGCTTCCACGCTTTCATCGAAATGCTCCGGGCCAACTTCGCCCATGCCGGCGGCCTGCGCATCGACCATGTGATGGGTTTGCAGCGGCTGTGGGTGATCCCCCTCGGCGCCCCGCCCTGCGACGGCGCCTACCTGTATTACCCGGTGGACGACCTGCTGCGCCTGCTGGCCCTGGAATCGCACCGGCACCAGGCGATCGTCCTCGGCGAGGACCTCGGCACGGTGCCCGACGGCCTGCGGGAAAAACTCAGCGCGCGGGCCATGCTCGGCATGCGCGTGCTGCTGTTCGAGCAGGAGCACGGCACGCATTTCCGGCCGATCCTCGACTGGCCGGACAACGCCCTGGCCACCACCAGCACCCACGACCTGCCGACCCTCAACGGCTGGTGGCAGGGCCGCGACATCGACTGGAGCGCGCGCCTGGGCCTGGTGGACGCAAGCGGCGAAACCCATTGGCGCGAACATCGCCAGCGCGAACGCGAGGGCCTGCGCCACGCCCTGAGTCGCGACCCGCAGAATTTTCGTGAAGACACCCACGAAGCCGATCAGGTGGTGGACGCCAGCGTGCGCTTCCTCGGCCATACCCGCGCGCCGCTGGTGCTGCTGCCTCTGGAGGACGCCCTGGGCATCGACGAACAGGCCAACCTGCCCGGCACCCTCGACAGCCATCCCAACTGGCGTCGGCGCCTGGCCGGCAGCAGCGCGGCCTTGCTCGACGACCCGGACGCCGCGCGCCGCCTGGAGCTGCTGGCCTGCGCCCGGCAACAGGCCCACGAGCGCGACCGATGAAGGATTCCACGCACCACAGCCCGCCCATGCGGGCCACCCTGCGCCTGCAGTTTCATCGCGGCTTCACTCTCGACGACGCGGTGCCGCTGGTGCCCTACTTCGCCCGCCTGGGCATCAGCCACCTGTACGCGTCGCCGCTGCTGTGCGCCCGCGCCGGCTCGATGCATGGCTACGACGTGGTCGACCCGACCCGGGTCAATCCCGAGCTGGGTGGCGAGGCCGCCCTGGAGCGCCTGGTCCGCAGCCTGCGCCAGCACGACATGGGCCTGCTGCTGGATATCGTCTCCAACCACATGGCGGTCGGCGGCGCGGACAATCCCTGGTGGCAGGACCTGCTGCGCTGGGGCCGCCTGAGCCCCTACGGCGAATTCTTCGATATCCAGTGGCACTCCCCCGACCCCTTGCTGGAAGGCCAGTTGCTGCTGCCGTTCCTCGGCAGCGACTACGGCGTGGCCCTGCAGGAAGGCGCGCTGAGGCTGTGCTTCGATGCCGAACGGGGCGAGTTTCATGTCGAGCATTACCAGCATCATTTCCCGATCTGCCCCAGCGACTATGGCGAACTGCTGCGGCTCCAGGGCGAGATGGACGCCGAACCGGCCGAACGTCTCAAGCCATTGGCCGATGCCTTCAGCACCCTGCGCTACCAGTCCGACGCCCACACCCAGGCCGAGCCCTTGCAACAGCAACTGCAGGAAGCCGCCCATGAACCGCAGGTCCGCGCGGCCATCGAGCAGCACCTGGCGCGCTACGATTCGCGCCAGCCGCAGGGCTTCGCCCGCCTGCACGCCCTGCTGGAGCAGCAGAGCTACCGCCTGGCCAGCTGGCGCACCGCGGCGGACGACATCAACTGGCGGCGCTTCTTCGACGTCAACGAGCTGGGTGGGCTACGGGTCGAGCGCCCGGCGGTGTTCGAGGCCACCCACGGCAAAATCTTCCAGTTGATCGCCGCCGGCCTGGTGGACGGGCTGCGCATCGACCATATCGACGGCCTGGCCGACCCCCGCGGCTACTGCCGCAAACTGCGGCGCCGGGTCGACGCCCTGCGTCCCGGCCAGCACTTGCCGATCTATGTCGAGAAGATCCTCGGCGCTGGCGAAACCCTGCGCCGCGACTGGGGCGTGGACGGCAGCACCGGCTATGAGTTCATGAACCAGCTGTCGCTGCTGCAACACGACCCGCAAGGCGCCGCCCCCCTGGCCGAACTCTGGAGTCGGCACAGCGAACGGCCGGCGGCCTTTCTCGAAGAGGCCCGGCTGGCGCGCCAGCAATTGCTCAACGGCTCGCTGGCCAGCGATTTTGAAAGCGTGGCCCAGGCCCTGCTGCAAGTGGCGCGCAACGATGTGATGAGCCGCGACTTGACCCTCGGCGCCATTCGCCGTGCCTTGCAGGAACTGATCGTGCACTTCCCGGTGTACCGCACCTACATCGGTGCCTGCGGGCGCTCGGCGACAGATGAGGGGTTTTTCCAGCAGGCCCTGCAAGGCGCCCGTGACACCCTGGGCGAAGCCGACTGGCCGGTGCTGGCCTACCTGCAACAGTGGCTCGGCGGCCGCGGCTGGCGCCAGCTGCCACCGGGGCGCCCGCGCAAGGTGCTCAAGCATGCCTGCGTGCGCTTCCAGCAACTGACCTCGCCGGCGGCGGCCAAGGCGGTGGAAGACACCGCGCTCTATCGCTCGGCGGTGCTGCTGTCACGCAACGACGTCGGCTTTTCCACCGAGCAGTTCTGCGCCACGGTGGAAGATTTCCACGCCGCCTGCCGCGAGCGCCTGGAGGCTTTCCCCGACAACCTGCTGGCCAGCGCCACCCACGACCACAAGCGCGGCGAAGATACCCGCGCGCGCCTGGCGGTACTCAGCGAACTCGGCCCCTGGTACGTCGAACAGGTGGAACACTGGCGCAGCCTGGCCCAGGCCCTGCGCAGCGATCCCCAGGCGCCCGGGCCCGGCGACGAGCTGATCCTCTATCAGGCCCTGCTCGGCAGCTGGCCGCTGGAACTGCACAGCGACGACCGCCAGGGCCTGCGCGACTATGCCCAGCGCCTCTGGCAATGGCAGGAAAAAGCCCTGCGCGAAGCCAAGCTGCACAGCAGCTGGGCGGCGGCCAACGAGGCCTATGAAAGTGCCGTGCACCACTTCATCGAACGCCTGTTGCTCAGCCCCGAGGGCCTGCCGTTGCGCAGCGCCATAGGCACAGCCGTCCAGGTCATCGCGCCCGCTGGCGCCCTCAACGGCCTGGCTCAATCCTTGCTGCGCATGACCGTGCCCGGCGTGCCGGACCTGTATCAGGGCAACGAGTTCTGGGACTTCAGCCTGGTGGACCCGGACAACCGTCGCCCGGTGGATTTCGCCGCCCGACAGCAGGCTCTGGACCCTTGCGGCGAAACCATGGAACTGTTGGCCCACTGGCGTGACGGGCGCATCAAGCAGGCCCTGATCGCCGCCACGCTGGCGCGCCGGGGCGAGTACCCGCAGCTGTTTCGCCGGGGCACTTACCAGCCGCTGCCGGTACAGGGCCGACACGCCGGCAAGGTGCTGGCCTTCATGCGCGAACACCAGGGCCAGCGCGCCGTGGTGATTGTGCCCAGGCTGGTCGCCGGGCTGCTGGAAAGCGGCGCGCAACCGCAGGTCGACGCGCCGGATTGGGGCGATACGCGTGTGCATCTGCCATTCGCCGCGCCAGGACAAAACCTGAAGGGACTTTTTTCCACGGGGGCAGTCACACCCCACAAGGATCTGATGATCAGCAGCGCATTGCGGGATTTCCCGGTCAACCTTTTCATCCAAACTTGAGTTCAGTTCAGGAGCATTGCGATGAGTACCGACGACAAACGCATTCGTGAGTTCGCCTATCAAATCTGGGAATCGGAAGGCCGGCCCGACGGCCAGGAACACCGGCATTGGGAAATGGCCCGCAAGCTGGCCGAAGCCGAGGCCCTGGCCCCGAGCAAGCCGCCCAGGGCGACCCGCGCCGCCAGCGCCAAGCCTGGCAAGCCCGCGGCAAAGCCCAAGGCCGTCGCCAAACCCGCGGCGGCAGCACCCGTGGTACCTCCTGGAGAAAAGCTACCTTCTGGAGAAAGGGTGCCGCCCGGAGGCAAAAGCAGCGCGGCGAAAAAGCCGCGGGCACCGCGCAAGCCAGCGGCCAGCTGACGCCTCTGCCGCGAGGCGCTCGCGCCACCCTCCACTGCCGACCTTGCCCATGTGCGTGGCGCGCCCGAGCGCCACAGGGAGCCCATTCGCCCATCTGATTCGCAGGAGCACCCATGACCACCGCCAAAGCAGCCGCCACGCCGAAAACCCCGCAAGCCACCGAGCCCTCGCGCATCCGCGAAGGCCTGCCCTTCCCGCTCGGCGCGACCTGGGACGGCCTGGGGGTCAACTTCGCCCTGTTCTCGGCCAATGCCACCCAGGTCGAGTTATGCCTGTTCGATGCCACGGGCGAAGTCGAGCTGGAACGCATCGAACTGCCGGAATACACCGACGAGATCTTCCACGGCTACCTGCCCGACGCCCACCCTGGGCTGATCTACGGCTATCGGGTGCATGGCCCCTACGACCCGGCCAACGGTCATCGCTTCAACCCCAACAAGCTGTTGATCGACCCGTATGCCAAGCAGCTGGTGGGCCAGCTGAAATGGTCCGAGGCGCTGTTCGGCTACACCATCGGGCACCCCGATGCCGACCTCAGTTTCGACGAGCGCGACAGCGCGCCCTTCGTGCCCAAATGCAAAGTGATCGACCCGGCCCACACCTGGGGCCACGATCATCGGGTCAGCGTGCCCTGGGACAAAACGATCATTTATGAGACTCACGTGCGTGGCTTCACCATGCGTCACCCCTCGGTGCCGGAGGCGGTGCGCGGCACCTTCGCCGGGCTGATGGTCGACGACGTGCTGGAGCACATCCGCAAGCTCGGGGTGTCGTCGGTGGAGCTGTTGCCGATCCATGCCTTCGTCAACGACCAGCACCTGCTGCACAAGGGCATGACCAATTACTGGGGCTACAACAGCATCGCCTTCTTCGCCCCCGACCCGCGCTATCTGGCCAGCGGCAAGATCGCCGAATTCAAGGAAATGGTCGCGCACCTGCACGAAGCCGGGCTCGAAGTGATACTCGACGTGGTCTACAACCACACCGCCGAGGGCAACGAGCAAGGCCCGACCCTGTCCATGCGCGGCATCGACAACGCCTCCTACTACCGCCTGATGCCCGACGACAAACGCTTCTATATCAATGATTCCGGGACCGGCAACACCCTCGACCTGAGCCACCCCTGCGTGCTGCAGATGGTCACCGACTCGCTGCGCTACTGGGCCACGGAAATGCACGTGGACGGTTTTCGCTTCGACCTGGCGACGATTCTCGGGCGTTACCACGATGGCTTCGACGAGCGCCACAGCTTCCTCGTGGCCTGCCGCCAGGACCCGGTGCTGCGCCAGGTGAAGCTGATCGCCGAGCCGTGGGACATCGGCCCCGGCGGTTATCAGGTGGGCGGCTTCCCGCCGGGCTGGGTGGAGTGGAACGACAAGTTCCGCGACACCGTGCGCGCCTTCTGGAAAGGCGACGACGGCCAGCTCGCCGACTTCGCCGCGCGCATGACCGCCTCCGGCGAGATGTTCAACCAGCGCGGCCGGCGGCCTTATACCTCTGTCAATTTCGTGACCGCCCACGACGGCTTCACCCTGCATGACCTGGTGTCGTACAACGACAAGCACAACGAAGCCAACGACGAGGACAACCAGGACGGCAGCAACCACAACCTGTCGTGGAACCACGGCGTCGAAGGCCCCACCGACGACCCGCAGATCAATGCGCTGCGCCTGCGCCAGATGCGCAATTTCTTCGCCACCCTGCTGCTGGCCCAGGGCACGCCGATGCTGGTTGCCGGCGACGAGTTCGCCCGCACCCAGCACGGCAACAACAACGCTTATTGCCAGGACAGCGAAATCGGCTGGGTCAACTGGGACCTGGACGAGGACGGCAAGTCGCTGCTCAAGTTCGTCAAGCGCCTGGTCAAGCTGCGCATGACCTACCCGATCCTGCGCCGCGGACGCTTCCTGGTGGGCAACTACAACGAGGATATCGGGGTCAAGGACGTCACCTGGCTCGCCCCGGACGCCAGCGAGATGACCATCGAACAATGGCAGGACAGCCACGGCCGCTGCCTGGGCATGCTGCTCGACGGCCGCGCCCAGGAAACCGGGATACGCCGCCCCGGCGCCGACGCGACCCTGCTGCTGGTGGTCAACGCCCATCACGACATCGTCAACTTCAGCCTGCCGGAAGTGCCCGACGGCGGCTTCTGGACCTGCATGATCGACACCAACCAGCCCTCGGTGAAAGGCCAGGAACGCTTCGAGTTCGGCCACCGGTACTCGGTGACCGGGCGCTCGCTGCTGCTGTTCGAACTGCAGCACGAGGATGACGATTGAACAGGTTATTGGCCATTTGCCGGATTGAATGGCGGGCAGTGGCCAGCCCATCAGACACATGTACGATGGTGCCGGATATCCATTCCCCGCTATCTTGAACAGCTGAGCGTCGCCATCGGAAAAAATCGCTGCCCCCTGCGACGGTGGCCAACGGCTGTGTATGATTGAACGCTCTTGCAAGACGGCAATCCAAGGTATGGAGCGCCGGCACCCGGACCGATACCGGGTGCGAACCCAAGCGGCCCGGTCCGTCACCGCGCGCCGACTGCCCCGGAACAAGGATGTGACACCCATGAGATCCATACCCCTGAGCGACAACTGGCCGGAGCAGGTCTGGAACGGCGCCCGCCAACTGCTCGACGTCCCCTCCATCAACCTTGCCAGCCTGGTGCCGCCCGGATTTCGTGCGGTGGTCATTGCCCCGCACCCCGGCGACGAAGTGCTGACCTGCGGCGGCCTGCTGCAGGTACTGGCCCACCATGGCCATCCGCTGCAACTGATTTCCATCACCGACGGCAGCGCCAGCCACCCCGGCTCCGACCTGTGGTCGGAGCGGCGCCTGAGCGTGTTCCGCCCCCAGGAAAGTGTCGAGGCCCTGCGCCGCCTGGGTTTGCCCCTGCACAGCCTGCAGTGGATTCGCGGCGGCTTTGCCGACAGTGGGCTGCAGGAACGCGAGCATCAGTTGAGCCAGTTCATTGGCCGTTACCTGCGCCCCGATGACGTGGTGTTCAGCACCTGGCGCGAAGACGGCAACGACGATCACGACGCCGTCGGCCGGGCCAGCGCCAAGGCCGCGGCCCAGGCTGGCGTGGCGTTCCACGAAGTGCCGGTGTGGGCCTGGCACTGGCCGGCGCGCGATGAACAGTTGCTGCCCTGGCACCGCGCCCGCAAGTTGCGCCTCGACACCTGGACCGTGGCCCGCAAGCGCCATGCGGCGCATGCCTATGCCAGCCAGTTGCAGGGCGATCCGGGCATCGGCCTGGCCCCGACCCTGACGCCGGTGGTGCTGGAGCGGCTGCGCCAGTCCTACGAAATCTTTTTCATGTAGGGCTGCCCCGATGCGGGCAGACCGGGGGAAAACCTGAACTGACCGGCAAAGTGTCAGTCGCATGAGTAACCGCCCTGATTACGAGGAGTGAGCGTGAGCACCGATTCAACCAGGCGTCCGGTCACGTCGGCAGCGCCAGACGAAACCCCGGCGGTCCATCGCCTGCGCATCCTGACCGTCAACACCCACAAGGGCTTCACCGCCCTGAACCGCCGTTTCATTCTCCCGGAGCTGCGTGACGCGGTCCGCAGCACCCAGGCCGACCTGGTGTTTCTCCAGGAAGTGCTGGGCGAGCACGACCGCCACGCCAGCCGCTACGGCAACTGGCCCCAGCAGTCGCAATATGAGTTTCTCGCCGACAGCATGTGGAGCGACTTCGCCTACGGGCGTAACGCGGTCTATCCCGATGGCCATCACGGCAACGCCCTGCTGTCGAAATACCCGATCCGCCAGTACCGCAACCTCGATGTCTCGATCACCGGCCCGGAGCGCCGCGGGCTGTTGCACTGCGTGCTGGATGTACCGGGGCATGCCGAAGTGCACGCGATCTGCGTGCACCTGAGCCTGCTGGAAAGCCATCGCCAGCTGCAACTGGCGCTGTTGTGCCAGTTGCTCGAGTCGCTGCCGGACTATGCACCGGTGATCATCGCCGGCGACTTCAACGACTGGCAGTTGCATGGCAATGCCACCCTCGCCCGCCGCGACGACCTGCACGAAGCCTTCGAACGCCACCATGGCAGGCCGGCCAAGACCTACCCGGCGCGCTGGCCACTGCTGCGCCTGGACCGCATCTACCTGCGCAACGCCAGCAGCCACGCACCGAAGATCCTCGGGCACAAGCCCTGGACTCACCTGTCGGATCACCTGCCGCTGGCGGTGGAAGTGCACCTCTGATGCCTTCGCCCAGGCCTCGAGGATCATCTGTCTGGCGGCCCACCAGGCCACTCTCGCTTCTCCGGCAACCGCGGTCGCCGGCCTGATCGACGAAGCGGCCAGCGCGCTGGCCAAGGCCTGACGCGGCCCTTGGCCCAGGAAAATCACCGACTCGCCCGCAAAGGACGAGTCGGTAGTGGGCTACCGAAAATCGCTTTCCCCCGTCTCTCCCGACGTTTTTTCGCACAAACAAGAACTTAGAGAATCGCTTTTTTTCAGTCGGTTACAGCGCCTGAATTACCTACGCCATTGGTCGGTCATTTTCTTGACGATCGCGGAGTCGTCTCCTTAGCTACAGCTTACTACCCCCGGAAATACAACCAGGGGCAAGCCTCGGATACCTGCTCTAGAGCGGGTCGCCGAGCCTTGCCTCAACGAACTCGGTCGCCCCTCATTCGGGGTAGGAGAGACGCCACGGCGAGACACGGCATGCGATTGCAAGGTAGCCCTCCATGAAAACTTCACTCACCCCACAAGAGATCAAGATCATTCTGTGCACAGTTTCCGCTTCGGTATTGCTGTGTTCTTCCATGGAGGTACAAGCGTCCCCTGCCGAGGACGAGGCGCAGCTCTGGTATCGCCAGGACCTGCTCCTGAACCGCCTGTTGACACCCGCGACATCCCCGACGCCCATGCCGGCCAGCCAGCCCCAGGGCAACAGCCTGGGTATCGTGCAAGGCAGCCCCCAGGTCTGGGACCCGCTGTACGGGCCCGCGGCGCGGCAGACCGAAGTCGGCTACCTCGGTTCGCGTTTTGCCAGCAGCATCAACGACACGCCCGGCGGCCCGGTGCTCTACACCCTGGAAAGCAGCAGCGGGCATACCCAGCGCATCGGCCTGCTGGGCGGCCAGAGCCAGTTCCAGGCCAACGGCCAGGGCGTGCCCGGCGGCTTCAGCGACCCGCGTAACGACCGTTTCAGTGTCCAGGGTCAAAGTCTTGGCGCGTTCTGGAGCCTGACCGGTCCGCAGGGCTGGCACGTCGATCTGTCGGCCAGCGGCGCCCGGGTCAGCGGCTTCAGCCGCACCGAGCAAGGCCAGCGGCAAGCCGCCGAAGGCAGCGCGGTGACCCTGTCGGTGCAAGGCGGGATTCCCATCGGCATCAGCGACAACTGGGTGGTCGAACCCCAGGCGCAATTGATCAACCAGCGCGTCAGCCTGGACAACCCGAATGCCGACAGCAGCACCCACTCCGCCGGCAACCTGAACGCCTGGAGCGGCCGCGTCGGGGCCCACTTGCAAGGCCGTTACGACATCGCCGGACACTCGGTGGAACCCTATGTGCGCACCAGCTTGTGGCACACGGTGTACAGCGGCGACACCCTGACCCTGGACAAGGTCGACAAGATCAGCAGCAGCCGCAAGTCCTCCACGGTCGAAGTCGGCCTGGGCCTGGTGGCCAGGCTTACCCCTGTCGTCAGCCTGTATGTGAGCGCCGACTACAGCAGCGACGTGGACGACAACGACCTCAACGGGCTGATCGGCAGCCTGGGTGTGCGGATGCGCTGGTAAAAACCTATAGCCGCCGCAAGCTGCGATTGGCGGCGCAGCCGACGCAAAGGGAGCATCGGCCATACGCGTCGTCCGGGTTGCGGGCTCTGCGAGCCCGATCGCAGCCTGCGGCAGCGGCTACAGGGGATTGGGTTTTCAGGGACAACTTGAGGGTGTCTGGGCGGATGTCATCGCGAGCAAGCTCGCTCCTACAGGGAACGCGCAACCTCTGTAGGAGCGAGCTTGCTCGCGATCCGCTGCGCGCAGCGGCCAGTCGATATCACGCTTCGGGTTGCAGGATCAGCACCGCCAGCGGCGGCAGGTTCAACGCCAGCGACAACGCCTGGCCGTGGCTCGCCACGTCCTCGGTGAACACCCCGCCGCCATTGCCATAGTTGGACCCGGCGTAGGTATCGGAGTCGCTGTTGAACAACTCGCCCCAGCGCCCGGCGAAGGGCACGCCGATCCGGTAGGCCTGGCGCGGCACCGGGGTGAAGTTGGCCACCACCAGCAGCGGCTTGCCGTCCTTGCTCCAGCGCAGCCAGGCGTAGACGCTGTTGATCGCGTCGTCGCCGATCAGCCACTGGAAGCCCTGGGGCGCGTCGTCCTGGTCGTGCAGCGCCGGCTGCTCGCGGTACAGCCGGTTGAGATCGCCCACCAGCTTCTGCACGCCGCGGTGCTCGGGGTATTGCAGCAGGTACCAGTCCAGTTGCTGATCGTGATTCCATTCGCGCCACTGGCCGAACTCGCAGCCCATGAACAGCAGCTTCTTGCCCGGGTGGGTCCACATGAAGCTCAGGTAGGCCCGCAGGTTGGCGAACTTCTGCCAGCGATCGCCGGGCATCTTGTCGATCAGCGAGCGTTTGCCGTGCACCACTTCGTCGTGGGAGATCGGCAGGATGAAGCGCTCGGACCAGGCATACACCAGGCCGAAGCTCAGTTCGTTGTGGTGATGGGCGCGGTACACCGGGTCCTGCTGGATGTAATGCAGCGAGTCGTGCATCCAGCCCATGTTCCATTTATAGGCGAAGCCCAGGCCGCCTTGCTGTGTGCCCTGGCTGACGCCCGGCCAGGCCGTGGACTCCTCGGCGATCACCAGGGCGCCCGGCGCCTCGAGGGACACCACGTCATTCAGGTGACGCAAAAAGTCGATGGCTTCGAGGTTCTCGCGCCCGCCATGGCGGTTGGGCACCCACTCCCCGGCGTTGCGCGAATAGTCGCGGTAGAGCATCGAGGCCACGGCATCCACCCGCAGGCCGTCGACATGGAAATGCTTGAGCCAGTGCAGCGCCGACGCCAGCATGAAACCGTGGACCTCGGTGCGCCCCAGGTTGTAGATCAGGGTGTCCCAGTCCTGGTGGAAACCTTCCAGCGGGTTGCCGTACTCGTACAGCGCGGTGCCGTCGAATTGCGCCAGGCCGTGGGCATCGGTGGGAAAGTGCGCCGGCACCCAGTCGAGAATCACCCCGATGCCCGCCAGGTGGCAGGCGTTGACGAATGCCGCGAAGTCGTCGGCGCTGCCGTAGCGGGCGCTGGGGGCGAACTGCGACAGCGGCTGATAGCCCCAGGAACCGCCGAAGGGATGTTCCATGATCGGCATCAGCTCGATATGGGTGAACCCCAGGTTCTGCACATAGGGGATCAGGCGTTCGGCCAGTTCGTGCCAGTCGTACTGGCGCGCCACCTCGCCCAGATCGTCCACCTCGCATTGCCAGGAGCCGGCATGCAGTTCGTAGATCGACAAGGGCGCGTCGGTGCGCTGGCGTTCGCCGCGGGCCTGCATCCAGTCGAGGTCCTGCCAGTCGATGCTCAGCGGGCTGGCGACTTTCGAGGCGGTATCCGGCGGCAGCTGGGTGGCCAGCGCCACCGGGTCGGACTTCAGCGGCAGGATGCCGTGGGCGCCGAGGATTTCATATTTGTAGGCTTCGCCCGGGCCCAGGCGCGGCACGAACAGCTCCCAGACCCCGGACGGATGACGCAGGCGCATCGGGTGCCGCCGTCCGTCCCAGACGTTGAAGTCGCCGACCACCGAGACCCGCCGGGCATTCGGCGCCCAGACCGCGAAACGCACGCCGTCGACGCCCTCCACGGTTTTCAGCTGCGCGCCGAGGCAGGCGCTGAGGTCGCGGTGGTTGCCCTCGGCGAACAGGTACAGGTCCATCTCCCCCAGCAACGGGCCGAAGCTGTAAGGGTCTTCGCCAATATGCTCGCCACCGGCCCATTGCGTGCGCAGCAGATAGGGCTGGGCCTGGGCAAAGTGCCCGACGAACAACCCCGGCACCTCGGTGCCCTCCAGGCTGCCCAGCACTGTCCCGCCATCGCGAGCCAGCACCTGCACACTCAGGGCGCCCGGCAGGAAGGCACGGATGAATTGGCCGCCGGCGCCGTCGCCATGGGGGCCGAGCACGGCAAAGGGGTCCTGGTGCTCGGCACGCACCAGTGCCTCGATATCCCGCGCGGCGGGCATTGCCTGTTTGACCTCACCCTGTTCCTTGTTCGAGAAACTCATGACTGCTCTCCAGCACTTTTTGTATCGGAAAAGGGTTTCACATCACTCAACCTTCATATCACTTAGCAGCACATGCAGCCCCCGCAGCGGCACCGCGAGCCAGGCCGGACGGTTTTCCGCTTCATACGCCACTTCGTAGGCTGCTTTCTCCAGGCTGAACAAGGCCAGCGCGGCGTCCTCGCCATTCTTTTCCTGCCAGGCATGAGCAAGACTAGCTGCCGCCAGCCGGTACGCCTGGACAAACGACTCGCGGGCTTCGCGCAGATAACGCTCGGTGACCCGCTGCCGGGCCGCCAGGGCGTGGGCCGACGCGTCGAGGCTCTGGCCGCCGAGGGCCAGCGCCGCAGCATAGTCGAAGGAGCGCAGCACCCCACTGACGTCCTTGTACGGACTGTGCTTGCCCCGCCGCTCGTCCAGCGGCCGGGCCGGTTCGCCCTCGAAATCGATCAGGTAGGCGTCGCCCTTGATCACCAGCACCTGGCCCAGGTGCAGGTCGCCGTGGACGCGCATGCGCAGGCCGCCGACCGCCTGTTTCGCCAGGCCCTGGATATGCGCCAGGATCGCCGTCTTGTGTTGGCTCCACGACGCCACGCGCTGTCGATCCTCAGCCGTCAGCTCAGCCTGATGCTGCTTGAGCAAGTGCAAGGCCCGTTCCAGTTGCGCGCCAATCTGCCTGGCCCAGGCCTGGGCGTCCTTGTCGGTACTCGGCCGCGCGCGGAAGGCCGGGTTGGCGGTCGGTGCCGCGAGGACCTGGTGCATTTCCCCCAGGCGCTGGCCGAGCATGCCGGCAAAGTCGCGCAACTCGCCCAGGGCGTTGTAGTGCTGGTCCTGCTCGGACATGGCGTCGGCCAGTTCGTCGCGGATCGCCCGCTCCAGGTTGTTCTGGGTCCATTCCCAGGCATCGCCCTGATTGCTCAGGTAGCCCTGGGCGATCATCAGCAGGCTGTCCTCGCCCTGCCCGTCCCGGCGAATCACCGAACCGAGCAAGGGTGAAATGTGCTGGAAGCCGGCGGCGGTCAGGTAGGCGCTCATCTCCAGTTCCGGGTGCACGCCGCTGGCCACCTTGCGGATCAGCTTGAGCACCAGGCTGGTGCCGATCACCACCGAGCTGTTGGATTGCTCGGCGGACAGGTAGCGCACTTCGGATTCCGCGCCCAGGCCGAGCCCCGCCAGCTGCTCCGTGGCCTCGAAGCGGATCTCGCCATCGCCACAGGGCAACACGGTGTGCGTCTGGATCGCCTGCAGGACATTGTGCACAAAGCTTTCCAGGGCGAAGGCGTCGGTGATCAGCCCCACCTGGCGGCCACGGCGCACCCGCGCCAGGGCCAGTTGCTGCGGCAGCGCGGCGCCGATCTGCTCTTCGCCGAGCAGGCCGAACGGCAGCTGGTAGCGCCCGCTCTGACCGCCGCCGCTGACCTCCAGCTCGCTGAGCAACACCGGATGCTGCGGATCGCCAAAGCGCACGCCATAGGCGATGTGCACCTGTTCGATGGCGCTGTCCTTGCCGGCGAACCAGCGACGCTTGGGTAGCCAGGTCGGCAGCGAACTCTGCTCCAGGGTGGTGCGCGACGGCGCTTCGAGCAATTCCTCGAGGCGTTTTTTCAGCACCAGGGTGGTGAAGTCCGGCAGGCTCTGGGCCGGCTCCACATGCCAGCTCGGCATCTGGTTTTCCGCCGCCAGGACAAACCAGTAGAAACCGTAGGGCGCCAGGGTCAGGAGGAAATTCAGCTGGCCGATCGGCGGGAAGGCATTCCCGCCGAGCATCTCCACCGGCACCATGCCGGCGAACGCCGACAGGTCCAGCTCCGCCGCCTGGGCGCTGCGCGACACATTGGCCACGCAGAGGATGATTTCGTGCTTGCCGTCGGGCCCGGTGTATTCGCGGGTATAGGCCAGGATCCGGCGGTTGCTCGGCGACAGCATCTTCAGGCTGCCGCGGCCGAAGGCCTTGGACTGTTTGCGGATCGCCAGCATGCGCCGGGTCCAGTTGAGCAGCGAATGCGGGTCGCCGGCCTGGGTCTCGACATTCACCGACTGGTAGCCGTACAGCGGGTCCATGATCGGCGGCAAGACCAGGCTCGCCGGGTCGGCCCGGGAGAAGCCGCCGTTGCGGTCGATCGACCATTGCATCGGTGTGCGCACGCCATCGCGGTCGCCCAGGTAGATGTTGTCGCCCATGCCGATCTCGTCGCCGTAATACAGGGTCGGCGTACCCGGCATCGACAGCAGCAGGCTATTGAGCAGTTCCACGCGGCGGCGGTCGCGCTCCATCAGCGGTGCCAGGCGCCGGCGAATGCCCAGGTTGATCCGCGCGCGGCGGTCGGCAGCGTAGTAGTTCCACAGGTAATCGCGCTCGCGGTCGGTGACCATCTCCAGGGTCAGCTCATCGTGGTTGCGCAGGAAGATCGCCCATTGGCAGTTGGCGGGAATCTCCGGGGTCTGGCGCAGGATGTCGGTGATCGGGAAGCGGTCCTCCTGGGCCAGCGCCATGTACATGCGCGGCATCAATGGGAAGTGGAAGGCCATGTGGCATTCGTCGCCGTCGTCGCCTTTCACATCGCCAAAATATAATTGGGTGTCTTCCGGCCACTGGTTGGCTTCGGCCAGCAGCATGCGGTCCGGGTAGTTGGCGTCGATCTCGGCGCGGATCTGCTTGAGCACGTCGTGGGTCTCGGGCAGGTTCTCGTTGTTAGTGCCGTCGCGTTCGATCAGGTAAGGAATAGCGTCCAGGCGCAGGCCGTCGATGCCCATGTCCAGCCAGTAGCGCATCACCGACAGGACCGCCTTCATCACCTGCGGGTTGTCGAAGTTGAGGTCTGGCTGGTGGGAATAGAAGCGGTGCCAGAAGTACTGGCCGGCCACCGGGTCCCAGGTCCAGTTGGATTTCTCGGTGTCGAGAAAGATGATCCGCGTGCCGTCGTACTTCTGATCGTCATCGGACCACACATAAAAGTCCCGCGCCTTGGAGCCGGCCTTGGCCTTGCGCGCCCGCTGGAACCAGGGGTGCTGGTCCGAGGTGTGGTTGATGACCAGCTCGGTGATCACCCGCAGCCCGCGCTTGTGGGCCTCGGCGATAAACCGCCGGGCGTCGGCCAGGGTCCCGTAGTCGGGACTGACGCCGCGGTATTCGGCGATGTCGTAACCGTCGTCGCGGCGCGGCGAGGGGTAGAACGGCAGCAGCCAGATGGTGTTCACCCCCAGGTCGGCGATGTAGTCGAGCTTGGCGATCAACCCGGGAAAGTCGCCGATCCCGTCGTTGTTGGAGTCGAAATAGGATTTGACGTGAACCTGATAGATCACCGCGTCCTTGTACCAGAGCGGGTCCTTGATGAAGGTGGCTGACCTGGGTTTCTTCGCCATGGGTAACTCCTGAACATTCATGGGTCTGTGCCGCGCAGATAGCGCTGCACCTGTAGCCGCTGCCGAGCCTGCGAGGCTGCGATAAGGTCCGAAGGACCTTCGACGGCCTCAAGAGCGCGTCCCGTTCCGGGCCGATCGCAGCCTGCGGCAGCGGCTACCGGTGTGAATCAGGCAACGCTGATGCGCCAGATGCCGAACGGTTGCTGCCAGGGTTCGATCCGCATGAACTGGGTCTTGCCGTACCAGGTCCAGCGATGGCCGTTCATCAGGTCCTCGCCCTGGGTCTGCGCATCGTCGGGCAGGCCCAGCTCCCACAGCGGCAATTCGAAATGCGCTTCCTGGGCGTTGAACGGGTCGAGGCTGACCGCCACCAAGATGAAGTTGCCGAGGTCGGCGGTGCGCTTGCCGAAATACAGAATGTTGTCGTTCCAGGCGTTGTAGACCTGCAAGCCCAGGTGCGTCTGCAGCGCCGGGTTCTGTCGGCGGATGCGGTTGAGCTGGGCGATCTCGGCAATGATGTTGCCGGGGGCGCTGAAGTCCCGGGGGCGGATCTCGTATTTCTCCGAGTCCAGGTATTCCTCGCGCCCCGGAACCGGCGCCGCCTCGCACAGCTCGAACCCCGAATACATGCCCCACAGGCCCGAGCCCATGGTGGCCAGCGCGGCGCGGATGAGAAACCCCGGGCGCCCCGAGTCATGGAGAAAGAACGGGTTGATGTCCGGCGTATTGACGAAGAAGTTCGGCCGGTAGCATTCGCGCCACGGCGACTGATTGAGTTCGGTGAAGTAAGTCGCCAGTTCGCTCTTGGTGTTGCGCCAGGTGAAATAGGTGTAGCTCTGGGAATAACCGACCTTGCCCAGGCGCGCCATCATCGCCGGCGTGGTGAAGGCCTCGGCGAGAAAGATCACCTCCGGGTAGCGCGCCCGCACATCGGCGATCAGCCACTGCCAGAACGGCAGTGGCTTGGTATGGGGGTTGTCCACGCGAAAGATCTTCACCCCCTCCTCGACCCAGCCAACCACGATGTCGCGCAGCTCCAGCCACAGGCTGGGGATGGCCTCGATGGCATAGAAGTCGACGTTGACGATGTCCTGGTATTTCTTCGGCGGGTTCTCGGCGTATTTGATGCTGCCGTCCGGGCGCCAGTTGAACCAGCCCGGATGCTGCTTGAGCCAGGGATGATCCTGGGAACACTGGATGGCGAAATCCAGGGCGATCTCCAGGCCGTGCTCGGCGGCGGCCGCCACCAGGCGGCGGAAATCCTCGCGGCTGCCGAGCTGCGGATGGATCGCCTCGTGGCCGCCCTCTTCGCTGCCGATCGCATAGGGGCTGCCCGGCTCGTCCGGGCCGGCGGTCAGCGAGTTGTTGCGGCCCTTGCGAAAGCTGCGGCCGATGGGATGGATCGGCGGGAAGTACAGCACGTCGAAACCCATGTCATGGATCATCGCCAGGCGCGAGTGCACATCATTGAAAGTGCCGTGACGGGCCGGATCATCGGTGATCGAGCGGGGAAACAGCTCGTACCAGCTGGCGAACTGCGCGCGTTCGCGCTCCACGTCCAGCGGGTATTCCGGGCTCAGGCTCAGGTAGGGACGGTAGTCGGACTCGGCCATCAGCCGTGCACTGCGTTCGTGCAGGAACAGCGCCACCTGCTCGGCTTCGAGCAGCGTCGCCAGCTCATGGTGCAGCGCCAGCAACTGCTCGCGTAGCGGCCCTTCGCTGCGCTCGGCGGCGTGCAGCACATGGCTGCGGCCCTCCTGCAATTCGAGGCTGACCGCGATGCCGGCCTGGTGTTTCTTCTGCAGGTCGTAGCAGAAGCTGGCGAACTGATCGATCCAGGCCTCGATGCAATACAGGTAGCGGCCCTGGCTGGGCACTGTGAACTGGCCTTCCCAGCCGTTGTTGCCGAGGTCTTCCATGGTTTCGCTGTGCCAGTGGCTGTCGGCTTCGGCGCACCAGCGGATGCGCACGGCCAGTTTGTCGTGGCCGTCGGCGAACACCTTGCTGCTGACCCGCACCACCTGCCCTGCCACCGCCTTGACCGCGAACTGGCCACCGTCGATCAGCGGCCGGGTGTTCTCGATGACGATACGCGGCAGCAGCAAGGCCTGCGACAGGGGCAGGTTCGGGTTGTATTGCAGTTCAGTCGGTCTTTTTTCGGCAGTCATCGAGCATCACTCCTTACGCCCCATGGACGCTCTGTTGCTGGTCTATTCCGGCGCGGGCCCTCTCTTGGGAGCGGCCCCCAGGGTCGGCGACGACCCGCGCGGATCAGCGAAGCACTTAGGTTCCGAGACACCAGGGCCGGGAAAGTTCACCCGGATTTGCCTCCCTTCGCGCCGGGAATCAAATCACCGAGCCGAGGGTCCACCTTGGGAGACTGTGCAAAACCAAGCACAAAGGAGGCCATGCCGATGAGTATCCCGATCCCGGCGGAAACGCCCGACCCGAACATCGACCACCCGACGTTGCCGCCAACCGAGCCGCAACCGGTGCCCGAGGAAGATCCACCCGAAACTACCCCACCGCCCAAGGAGGAGCCGCCGAGCGATCCGGCACCGGTCATCGCTTGCGGTCACAGCATTACGCCCAAACCATGACAAGCGTAGACAATCGGTTGCCCGTCGCTGCCGTCGCCAACCGGCAGCGGGCATCCCTTCGTTGCTGGCGGCGAGTGTGCCCGCGACGCTTCAGGGAGTTCATCCGGGCGGTTCATCGTCGCCTTCCAGCTTGCGCACTATCCAGGGCATCACGCTGAAGACCGCCAGCGCCAGCAGGGTACTGAACACCGCCGTGGCTTCGCGGCCGACGCCCGCCGAGACGCCGATCGCCGCGGTCATCCACAGCCCGGCCGCGGTGGTCAGGCCCTTGACGTGCCCTTCCTCGTCCTGCTTGCCCTTGAGAATGGTGCCCGCGCCGAGAAAACCGATACCGGCGATCACCCCCTGCACCACCCGGCTCATGGCATCGACCTGGGCGCCGGACATCTGCGGCACCAGCACGAACAGCGCCGCCCCCAGCGCCACCAGCATATGGGTGCGCACCCCGGCGGCCTTGCCCTTGTGCTCGCGTTCGAAACCGAGAATGCCGCCCAGCAGCGCGGCGATCAGCAGGCGTACGGTGATCTGGGTGAGTTGCCGGGCATCGCCGATGTCGGCGAACTCCGCTTGCAGGGTGACCCAGACTTCATGCCACCAGGCGTTCATGTGCAGGTCCTTTCCTGTTCGGGTTCTCAGGTTCTTGTTGGCTGGCGGGCGGGCAACGAGGCAGCCCTCCTTAATGAAAGGACAGCGACGCCGGGCAAAAGGTGCGATCCGCCAGCGGGTGACCATTGATCGGTCGGGCAGAACCCCGGACGGCAGCCGGGCCCTGAAAACCGTACCCACCGCACAACAGGATTCGACCATGAGCCTGCGCATCGAAAACCGGATCTGCCATTTCGACACCGAAGACCTTCACGCCCGCCTGCCAGCCAGCGCCGTGACTGTGATCACCGACGCGGCCAGGTCGATGTCGGCGGTCGACCTCGAAGGCCGGCGTATCTACATCACCGAAGCAGAAGCCGACGCATTGACCGTAGCAGGCGCCACCGACGGCCGGCGTCATCTGCGCGCCAGCGACAGTGATTCGGTGATTTGACTGATCTGCATCACGGCGCCCGGCGCAGGCCTGTGCCAGACGCCGACGGCGCCCGATAGCGGGCGCCTGGCCGGGTATGGCAAGTTGTCGCAGGGCGGCGTCTGACGGGCATCTGATCTGCTTTTTATTGCGATATCTGAGTCTGTTATGCAAACAGATCGCTGGGCATAGTTCGTCTGCCTGATGGAGGCTGATGAGCGAACGACCATGAGCGAAAGAATCCCCGTCCGATTAGTAGAAACATTCGAGCCTGCGCGCCCAAAGACGAAGGCCAAATCCAGCGACAACCTGATCCACACCCGCAGTTTCACCGGCCTGTTCCGCACCCTGCGCATGAGCGGCGCGGGCTTCCTGTTCCTGCTGTTCTTCGGCACCGTGTGGTTGAACTGGGGCGGCCGCCAGGCGGTGCTCTGGGACCTCGCGGAAAGCAAATTCCACATCTTCGGCGCCACCTTCTGGCCGCAGGATTTCATCCTGCTCTCGGCGTTGCTGATCATCTGCGCCTTCGGCCTGTTCGCCATCACCGTGTTCGCCGGCCGCGTCTGGTGCGGCTACACCTGCCCGCAGAGTTCCTGGACCTGGCTGTTCATGTGGTGCGAGAAGATCACCGAGGGTGAACGCAACCAGCGCATCAAGCTCGCGGCCGCGCCCTGGAACCTGAACAAGCTGATCCGCCGTTCGGCCAAGCACACCCTGTGGCTGGCCATCAGCCTGCTCACCGGCCTGACCTTCGTCGGTTACTTCACGCCGATCCGGCCGCTGGCCGAGGAGTTGCTGACCCTGCAGATCGGCGGGGTCAGCCTGTTCTGGGTGCTGTTCTTCACCGGCGCCACTTACCTGAACGCCGGCTGGCTGCGCGAGGCGGTGTGCATGCACATGTGCCCGTATGCGCGGTTCCAGAGCGTGATGTTCGACAAGGACACCCTGACCATTTCCTACGACCCGGCCCGCGGCGAAATCCGCGGCCCGCGCAAACGTGGCGTGAAACCCACCGATATCGGCCTCGGCGACTGCATCGATTGCCAGCTGTGCGTGCAGGTCTGCCCGACCGGCATCGACATCCGCGACGGCCTGCAGATGGAATGCATCGGCTGCGCCGCCTGCATCGACGCCTGCGATTCGATCATGGACAAGATGGGCTATGCCCGGGGCCTGATCAGCTACACCTCGGAGCACCAGTTGCAAGGAGGCAAGACCCATCTGCTGCGCCCACGCCTGATCGGCTACAGCGCGGTGCTGCTGGTGATGATCGGCGCCCTGGCCCTGGCGCTGGTGGAGCGGCCGATGGTGTCGCTGGACGTCAGCAAGGACCGTGGCCTGTTCCGCGAAAACAGCCTGGGCCAGATCGAGAACATTTACAGCCTGAAGATCATCAACAAGACCCAGCAACGCCAGGATTACCGCCTGCAACTGGTGGACGGCGACGGCTTCCAGCTGCAAGGCAAGACCGAAGTCAGCCTGGCCGCGGGCGAGATCGTCGACCTGCCAGTGTCGGTGGCGATGATCGCCGAGCAGCCGCAGAGCAGTTCCCAGGAACTCAGCTTCAAGGTGGTCGACGCCGACCAGCCAGAGATCTACAGCGTGGCCAAGAGCCGGTTTGTTGCGCCCTTGAACCGTTGATCCCTTAGACTGGGCGCCGCTTTGCGGCTATCGCGAGCAAGCTCGCTCCTACAGGTGCGCATTGGTCCTTGTAGGAGCGAGCTTGCTCGCGATAAATCGCTCAGCCACCGCAGCCTCCAACCCGAGCCGCCCCATGAAACGCTACGAAAAATTCGCCGACGACATCGCAGAACTGATCCGCTCCGGGGTGCTCGGCCCCGGCCAGCGCGTACCTTCGGTACGTTACGCCAGCCAGACCTATGGGGTCAGCCCGTCCACGGTGTTCCAGGCCTATTACCTGCTGGAGCGGCGCGGCCTGATCCGCGCCCGGCCGCGCTCCGGCTACTTCGTCAACACCCATGCGCCGAGCCCGTTCTCGGAGCCGGTGATCAGCAGCCAGGTCAACGAGTCCACCGAGGTCGATGTCAGCGAACTGGTGTTCTCGGTGCTGGACTCGATCAAGGACCCGACCACCGTGCCGTTCGGCTCGGCCTTTCCCAGCCCGACCCTGTTCCCGCTGCAGCGCCTGTCGCGTTCCCTGGCCAGCGCCAGCCGCGAGATGGACCCACGGGTGGTGGTCACCGACATGTCGCCGGGCAACCCGCAGCTGCGCCGGCAGATTGCCCTGCGCTACATGGTCGGCGGGCTGATGCTGCCCATGGAAGAACTGCTGATCACCAACGGCGCCCTGGAAGCCCTGAACCTGTGCCTGCAGGCAGTGACCGAACCTGGCGACCTGGTGGCCATCGAGGCCCCGGCCTTCTACGCCAGCCTGCAAGTGCTGGAGCGCCTGAAACTCAAGGCCGTGGAAATCCCCGTACACCCGCGGGACGGCATCGACCTGGGAGTGCTGGCGCAGACCCTGGAGCGGCACCCGATCAAGGCCTGCTGGTGCATGACCAGCTTCCAGAACCCCATGGGCGCGACCATGCCCGAGGCGAAGAAGCAGGAACTGGTGGCGTTGCTGCGCAGCCATCAGGTGCCGCTGATCGAGGACGACGTCTACGCCGAGCTGTATTACGGCCAGCAGGCACCGAAACCGGCCAAGGCCTTCGACACCGAGGGCCTGGTGATGCATTGCGGCTCGTTCGCCAAGAGCCTGGCCCCGGGTTATCGCATCGGCTGGGTCGCCGCCGGGCGTTACGCGCAGAAGATCGAACGGCTGAAACTGATGACCTCGCTGTGCGCCTCGATGCCAGCCCAGGCGGCCATCGCCGACTACCTGCAACACGGCGGCTACGACCGCCACCTGCGCAAACTGCGCTATGCCCTGGAAGAACAGCAAAGCGCCATGCTCGCCGCCATCGCCCGCTACTTCCCGGCGCAGACCCGGGTCAGCCAGCCGGCCGGCGGCTACTTCCTGTGGCTGGAGCTGCCGGCGCAGATGGATTCGTTGAAGCTGTTCCAGATGGCCCTGGCCCAGGGCATCAGCATCGCCCCGGGACCGATCTTCTCGCCGACCCAGCGTTTTCGAAACTGCATCCGCCTCAACTACGGCAGCCCGTGGAACGAAGCGGCGGAACAGGCCATGGAAACCCTGGGCAGGATCGTGCGGTCGTTCTAATCCGAGGCCTTGCTGCCGCACCACAATTGCTGCAGCATCCGCGCTCCAATTTTCCAGGGAAGGAACGCGGCATGGTCGAAGACCTGTATTACGACGATTATCCAGAGGCCAAGGCCGAGCTGACCAAGGCCATCCAGCGCGGGCGCCTGCCACTGCTGGCCCAGGAGCTCAACGCCTATGACTGTGTACAGGCGATCTTCGAGCTGGACGCGGTGAACAATCCCAAGGACGAGGAGGATGCCTTCTTCGACCTGGCCCTGGCCCTGATCGGCTGGGTCCCCGGCCCCGGCCAGGAGTTGAAGATCATCCTGCGCCTGATCAACCGCGCGCCCCAGCGTCATGCCGAAAGCCTGTTCGACCTGATCCGCCATACCCTGCTGGCCTGCCGCCTGAAGACCAGCCCCGAGCAGTTGCTGGAAAAATGCCTGGACCCGCGGCACCTGAGCGAGGAAATGCCCGAGATCGTCAGTGCCGTGCGCGCCTCCTCCACCTTCAATGGCCTGACACCCCAGCAACAGCGGCTGGTGATCCATAACCTCGATGAAGCCCGGGAACACAGCGAATTTCTCATGGAGTCGGTGCGCAACCGCATCGCGCCCTGGGTCGCCGTGCAGCGCAACAACTCGGCCGCCGCCCACAGCCGCGGCCCGGCCCTGCTGGCCAAGCCGCAGTCTTCCCTCGAGCCGGGCAAGACAGCCGTCCGCGACGCATTGCCGGCCGAATCCCGCGACGCCGCCCGCACCATCCAGGCGATCAACCAAGGCCTCGAACCGCTCACCGGCGAAGGCCACTGGCTGGAGCTGAACCTGCATTACCCCAACCTGGAACCGGTGTCCGGCGCCGCCTACCGGGTCGTCTTCAGTGACGGCTCGCAAGCCGAAGGCAGCCTGGACGAAGAAGGCTTCGCCCGCCTGGAAGGCATTCCTCCCGGCCCGGCCCAGGTGTACTACGGCGAAGACCCGCGGCCCTACCAGCGCCTGCCGATCCGCGCCCTGCCAGCCGATCTGCGGCAGTTGGAAGAAGAGTTGGAAGCCCTTGAGCTGGAACCGAGCGAGGTGGACCTGCCGACCCTGCTGCTGGAAGCCTCCCAGCGCAAGGCGCCCTTCACCCTGATTCCCGTTTACTGAGCCCAGGCCCCGACATGAACCGCAGACAAGTGTTTCTCAGCCACCAGCAGTACCAGCAGCAGCGCGAAAGCCTGGAGAGCGTCGAAGCCCACTGGCGGAGCCACTCGATGATGGCCGACAGCCCGCTTCAGGAAGCCTCCCTCAAGGCCTGGGAAGTCCAGCAGGCACGGCTGCACCGCCTGATCCTGGGCTACACCGGCGGCGAGCCGCTGGAGCAACTGGCCCAGGCCCTGGACGGGGTGATCGAGGCCTACGAAGACTATCAGCGCAAACTGGCGCTGCATGAGGAGATGCCGGACATCGCGCCCCTGGCCATCGATGACTACCCGCACGACTTCGAGGAGTACGTGCAGGTCATCGGCCTGTGCATCCTGCTGCAACGCGGCGACCTGCTGCCACGCCTGGCGTTGCTGCAAGACCGCGCCGGCTATAAAGGTGACGACACCCTGGTCGAAGACCTGCTCAAGGCCTACCTGCCCGACCGCGAGGACGTGGACCAGTGGAACCACGAGGTCTACACGCCCCTGGTCAAGGCCATCTATGTCGATGACCCGGACGAGGCCCGCGAGTTGCTGGTGGAGTATTGCAACCAGTGGTACCTGGCGTTCGAGCACGCCTCCTGGCACGACAGCCACCTGGACGACGAGGACGGCGGTTACTTTGGTTATTGGGCGTTCGAAGCGGCGGCCATCGCCTACCTGTACGGCCTCGACGACAGCGCCGTGCGGCATATGGTCTTCCCTCGGGACATGCTCGAGTACGCCCGCCGCTTCAGCCCGCCGCCGATACCAGGCCGGTAGGCGCCTGCAAGACCGGCTCTAGCGCCCGGTCAGCGGCCGCCGCCCAGGTCGATAAAGGTCCCGGTGGAATACGAGGCCTTGTCCGACAGCAGCCAGATGATCGCCTCCGCCACTTCGTCCGGGCGGCCGCCGCGGCCCATGGGGATGGCGGATTCCAGCTTGCTGACGCGGTCGGCGTCGCCGCTCAGGGCATGGAAGTCGGTATAGATGTAGCCCGGGCGCACGCCGTTGACGCGGATGCCTTCGCCGGCGACTTCCTTGGACAGGCCGATGGTGAAAGTGTCCAGCGCCCCCTTGGAGGCGGCGTAGTCGATGTACTCGCCGGGCGCGCCCAGGCGGGCGGCGACCGAGGACACATTGACGATGCTGCCG
Organism: Pseudomonas sp. GW456-L12; assembly: GCF_059424045.1. Classification (NCBI taxonomy): domain Bacteria; kingdom Pseudomonadati; phylum Pseudomonadota; class Gammaproteobacteria; order Pseudomonadales; family Pseudomonadaceae; genus Pseudomonas; species Pseudomonas sp. GW456-L12. The sequence continues at coordinate 200,671 of NZ_JBWKZA010000006.1, read as the reverse complement.
CCCTGCCCGCCATGCCTTGGCGACATGCGCAGCACCGCGTGCTTGGCGCAGAGGATCGGCCCGAGCACGTTGGTCTTGATGATCTTGAGAATGCGGAATTCGGACATTTCGTCGAGCCGCGACTTCTGCCCGACGGTCCCGGCGTTGTTCACCAGCGCGGTGACCCGCCCCAGTTCGGCGTCGACCCGCTGGTAGAGGGCGATCACTTCGTCCTCGATGCTGACATCGGCCCGCACGGCAATCGCCTGGGCGCCCAGGCCGCGTACCTGCTCCAGCACCTGGAAGGCCGCCTGTTCGTCGGCCTGGTAGTTGATGCAGATGCGATAGCCCTGTTGCGCGGCCAGCAGCGCGGTGGCCGCGCCAATACCGCGACCGCCACCGGTGATGAGGATGACTTTGTCCATGCTGCCAACTCCCTCGCTGATCTTTGAACGCCAGCAATTAAACACCCTGCGGCGAGCGTTGCAAACCTTCTCGGGGCCGTCATCCGCCCCCTGGCTGATCGCCGGTCGGCGTGTCTATCCAGGCAGATCGCGGGCTTGGGGTTTGCGCTCGCTGCGTCGGAATGCCGCCCAGACCGGACGCAGCCTCGCAGGCTCGGCAGCGGCTACAGGAGTCGGCTAAAACGCGATCGATGTAGCCGCTGCCGCAGGCTGCGATCGGCCGGCACGGCCGTGATGTTACTGCGGTAGCACGGTCTTGGGATTTTGTACCGTCTGGTCCATCGTCATCGCGGGCAAGCCTCGCTCCTACAGACGCGCTGTAGCCGCTGCCGAAGGCTGCGAACCTGCGAAGCAGGCAGGCGTTCGACGCGCTCAGAGCGCCAGCTGTTCGGCCTGATGGATGTTCTGCATGAACCGTGCGGCCGGCAGCGGATGGCCGAGGAAATAGCCTTGCAGCGAATCGCAGCCCAACTGGGTCAGGAAGGTCTGCTGCACATCGGTTTCCACGCCCTCGGCGACGATCCGCAAGCCCAGGGCCCGGCCCAGGGCGACGATGGCCGAGACGATCGCCGCGTCGTCGCTGTCGTGCTCCAGGTCGCGGACGAAGCCGCGGTCGATCTTCAACTCGTTGGCCGGCAGGCGCTTGAGGTACATCAGGCTCGAATAACCGGTACCGAAGTCGTCGATGGACAGGTCCACGCCCATCTCCGCCAGTTGCTTGAGCACAGTCATGCTGGCATCGGCATCGCTCATGGCCGTGGTCTCGGTGATCTCCAGGGTCAGGCTGTTGGCCGGCAAGCGGTGCAGGCTCAGCGCCTTGGCCACGCTGTCGACCAGCCCGGCATGGCAGAACTGCAACGCGGAGATATTCACTGCGATCCGCCAGCCTTCATAACCTTCGCTGTACCACTCGCGCATCTGCCGGCAGGCCTCGTTGAGCACCCACTCGCCGATGGGGATGATCAGCCCGGTCTTTTCCGCAAGGTCGATGAACTTGTCCGGCAGCAGCAGCCCCAGTTGCGGATGCTCCCAGCGCAACAAGGCTTCGGCGCCCACCGGCAAGCCGTTGGTGGCATCGAACTTGGGCTGGTAATAGAGCCGGAACTCGCCGTGCTCGACGGCATGGCGCAGGTCCTGCAGCAATTGCAGTTGCCGGCGCGCGTCGCTGTTCATCGAGGCGTCGAAGAAGCTGTAGCCGTTCTTGCCGGTGCCCTTGGCGTGATACATCGCCGCATCGGCGTTCATCAGCAGTTCCTGGGGCGTCAGGCCGTTGCCCGGGTACACCGCGATGCCAACGCTGGCGGAGATCTGCAACTCGTGTTCGGCGACCCGGAACGCCTGGCCGATCAGGCCCACCTGGCGCGCGGCCAGGCGCAAGGCATCGTCCGCCTCGTTCAGTTGCACCAGCAGCACGAACTCGTCGCCGCCGATCCGCGCCAGGGTGTCCTGGCTGCGCAGGTCTTCGCGCAGGCGCACCGCTACCTCGCGCAGCAACTGGTCACCCATGTGATGGCCGAAGGCATCGTTGACCGGCTTGAAGCCGTCCAGGTCGATGAACATCAGCGCGAAACAACCGCCCTGCTCCGTCACCCGCTGCATCGCCTGGTCGATACGGTCGGCCAGCAGCGTGCGGTTCGGCAGGCCGGTCAGGGTGTCGTGCAGCGCCAGTTGGGTCAGCTCGCGGTTGGCCACGGTCAGCGACTCGGCGAGCACCGCGGTGCGCGCTTCCAGGCGCGCGTCGAGTACCGAGGTCAGCAAGGCAATGACCAGCACCGCCAGGGTGGTGATCAGCACCAGGTTGTCCAGGCCCTTGCCGCTCAGGCCGTCCACCGCCGCGCCACAGAAACTGCCGTCGGCGAAGCGCGCCGCGGCCATGCCGGTGTAGTGCATGCCGACAATGGCGATGCCCATCACCACCGCGGCCCCACAACGGGCCAGGCGTACATAAGGGGTATTACGGCGCAGGTGAAAGGCGATCCACAGCGCCGCGGCCGAGGCGCCGACGGCAATCAGCAGCGAGGCGCCGAACAGGCTCGGATCGTAGTCGATGCCCGGCTGCATGCGCATCGCCGCCATGCCGGTGTAATGCATGGCGCTGATCCCGGCGCCCATGATCAGCGCGCCGAAGGCCAGCTGCCAGAGCGGCAGGCTCTGCTGGCTCACCAGCCACAGGGCGAAACCGCAGGACAGCACGGAAATCAGCAGCGACAGCGCGGTGATGCCAGTGTCGTAGCCCAGGTCGATGGGCAGGCTGAAGGCGAGCATGCCGATAAAGTGCATCGACCACACCCCGATGCCCATGGCCAGGGCGCCGCCGGCCATCCACAGCAACGCCGCCCGACCACGCGTGGTGGCGATGCGACCGGTCAGGTCGAGCGCGGTGTAAGAGGCGAGAATCGCCACAAACAGGGAAATCAGAACCAGGGCGGGAGAGTAGGTACCGGTGAGCATGAACGTCTCGTGGCGTTAGCCGGAAGCGTCCATGCCCGGCGGTAAAAAGGCGCAATTGTACTGCTTGCGTATAGAAACACATTCACAAAGTAAGCAAAAAGCCATCAGTCGGACGAAAGTAGCCGGTTGATAAAACAAACCGGTTACAGCGACTCGACCGCTGGCAACGGTGACACAACGCCAGGGACGCCGCTATCGATGTAACCGCTGGCGCAGCCTGCGATTGAGCCCGTAGCGGTCGTAGGACGGACAACGTGTGAGGCCAGATGGAGCGCGGATTCAGGGTTTGCGGTCGCTACGCGAACCGTTCGCAGCCTCGCAGGCTCGGCATCGGCTACAGGCTGTCCGTAGCCTGCGAAAAACAGGCGGATCGCGGATTCAGCCTGTTATTCCTTGCTGGCCTGCAGCTGGCCGTCCCAGCCGCCGCCGAGGGCGGCGATCAGTTGCACGCTGGTGACCAGCCGGCTTTGCAGCAGGGTCAGCACGCTACGTTCGTTGCTCAACGCCGTGGCCTGCACCACCACCACATCCAGGTAGGCGATCACCCCGGCCTTGTACTGGTTCTCGGTCAGGCGCAACGACTCGCGCGCCGAATCCAGGGCCTGCTGGCGCACCGCGGCCTCGTCTTCCAGGACCTTGAGCTGCACCAGGTAGTTCTCCACCTCGCGAAAGCCGTCGAGCACGGTCTGGCGGTACTTGGCCACGGTCTGGTCGTAGGCCGCCTCGGTGCGGTCGACTTCCGCCGAACGCTGGCCGCCGTCGAACAGGGTCATGGCCAGTTTCGGCCCCACCGACCAGAAGCGGTTCGGCAGGCTGATCCAGTCGGCGTAGGTACTGCTGCTGTAGCCGCCCGCCAGGCTCAGGGTCAGGTCCGGGTAATAGGCGGCCTTGGCCACGCCGATATTGGCGTTGGCGGCGATCACCGAACGCTCGGCCGAGGCGATGTCCGGGCGCCGCTCCAGCAGCTGCGACGGCAAGCTCAGCGGCACCTGGGGCAAGGCCGGGATGTCCTGGGTCTCGGCCAGGCTGAACTCGGCCGGCGGCAGGCCGATCAGCACCGCGATGGCGTTTTCCAGCTGGGCGCGCTGCCAGATCAGGTCGATCAGGTCGGCCTGGGTGGTTTTCAGCTGGGTTTGCGCCTGGGCCACCGCGTCCTTGCCGGAGACGCCGGCGCGGTACTGGTTCTCGGTCATGGTCAGCGAGCGCTGGTAGGCCGCCACCGTGGCTTCGAGCAGGCGCTTCTGCTGGTCGATGACCCGCAGTTGCAGGTAGTTCTGCACCAGCTCCGACTGCTGGCTCAGGCGCATCGCCGCGAGGTCGGCGAAGCTGGCCTCGGCGCTGGCTTCGTTGGCTTCCAGGCCGCGGCGCAGCTTGCCCCAGACATCGGCCTCCCAGCTCACTCCAAGCTGGGTGTTGTAAGTATCGCGAATGCCGCTGGAGGAGCTGCTCAGGGCCGAACTGCTGCTGCCGGTGCCCTGGCTGGCGCGGGTTTTGCCGGCGCTCAGGTCCACCGTGGGGAACAGCGAGCCACGGGCGCTGCGCACCAGGGCCTGGGCCTGGCGGTACTGGGCCTCGGACTGCGCCACGCTCTGGTTGGCGCTGTTGAGCTTGTCGATCAGGCCGTTGAGCTGGCGGTCGCCGTACAGCTCCCACCAGGCGCCGCGGGCCAGGGAATCGCTGGGGCTGGCCTGGCGCCAGCCCGCCGCTTCCTTGTATTGCGCCGGCTCGGCGACTTGCGGGCGCTGGTAGTCCGGGCCAATGGCGCAGGCGCTGAGCAGCGCCAGGCTCAAGCTCAGGCTCAACAGCCGCGAACCGCGGGCCAGGGCCAGGCGCTGAGGAAGGTTGCGTGGCGAACAGTCAGTCATAGCGGCGTTTCCAGAGCGGCATCGGTACGGACCCCACGCCAGTGGTTGAACTTATGGCGCAGGCGATCGAGATAGAGGTAGACCACCGGGGTGGTGTAGAGGGTCAGGATCTGGCTGAAGACCAGGCCGCCGATAATGGTCAGGCCCAGGGGCTGGCGCATTTCCGCGCCTTCGGCGCTGCCGAGCAGCAACGGCAAGGCGCCGAGGATCGCCGCCAGGGTGGTCATCAGGATCGGCCGCAGGCGCAGCAGGCAGGCGCTGCGGATCGACTCCAGCGGGCCCAGGCCCTGGTGACGCTCCAGCTGCAACGCCAGGTCGATCATCAGGATGGCGTTTTTCTTTACCACACCGATCAGCAGGAACAAGCCCAGCAGCGAGATCAGGCTGAACTCGCCGCCCAGCACGTAGATCGACAGCAAGGCGCCAACCCCGGCCGACGGCAGCGTGGAGAGAATGGTCAGCGGGTGAATGTAGCTTTCATAGAGCACGCCCAGCACCAGGTACACCGCCAGCAGCGCGCCGAGGATCATGAACGGCTGGCTCTTCTGGGTCGCGGCGAAGGCGTCGGCGGTGCCGGCCATCTTGACGATCACGTCTTCGGGCATGCCGACCTTGGCGATCGCCCGTTCGATGGCCGCCGTGCCCTGCTCCACCGTCACCCCTTCGGCCATGTCGAAGGAAATGCTTTCCGAGGCGAACTGGCCTTCGTGGCTGACCCGGTCGTCTTCCAGGCTGTTTTCGTAGTGGGCGATGGTCGACAACGGCACCCGCGCGCCATCGGCGGTGATCACCTGCACCTGGTTGAGGGTGACCGGGTCCTGGGCGTATTTCGGGTTGACCTCCATCACCACCTGATACTGGTTGAGGCTGTCGTAGATGGTGGAAATCTGCCGCTGGCTGTAGGCGTTGTTGAGCACCGCGGTGACCATGTTCATGTCGATCCCCAGGCGCTTGGCCTGGTCGCGGTCGACCACCAGGGTCACCTGCTGGGCGCCCCGCCCTTCGCGGGCGTCGATCGCGGTCAGCTCCGGCAAGGCACGCAGCGCGATGACCACTTTCGGGTACCACTCGCGCAACGACCCCAGGTCGCCGCTCTGGATGATGTAGGAATACTGCGAGGTGGTCTGCTCGCGACCGCCGCCGAACTGCAGGTCCTGGTCGGCCATCAGCATCAGCTGGGCGCCGGGCACCTTGGGCATTTCCTTGCGCAGGCGTTCGATGACCTTCTGCGCGGACATGTTGCGTTCCTTGATCGGCTTGAGGCGCACCAGCATGAAGGCGTTGTTGGTGCCGTTATTGCCACCGATGAAACCGGCCACGCTCTCCACCGCCGGGTCCTTGAGCACTTCGCGGCGGAAGATCTCCATCTTCGGCTGCATCACGGTGAACGACAGGCCGTCGTCGCCACGCACGAAACCGATCAACTGGCCGGTGTCCTGCTGCGGCATGAAGGTCTTGGGCACCACCACGTACAGCGCGATGTTGACGCCGATGGTCACGAACAGGCTGAGCAGGGTCAGGCGCTTGTGGCGCAGCACCCAGTCCAGGCTGCTGGCGTATCTGGCCACCATCCAGTCGTTGGCGTGCTGGCTCCAGCGCTGCAGGCCGTTCTCCCGGCCCGGCACATGGGGCTTGAGCCAGCGGGCGCAGAGCATCGGGGTCAGGGTCAGGGACACCACCAGGGACACGACTATGGCCGCCGCCAGGGTGATGGAAAATTCGCGGAACAGGCTTTGAATGATCCCGCCCATGAACAGGATCGACAGGAACACCGCCACCAGCGAGACGTTCATCGACAACAGGGTGAAGCCGACTTCCTTGGCTCCCAGGTAGGCCGCCTTGATCGGCGCGATGCCTTCGTCGATGTGCCGGGAAATGTTCTCCAGCACCACGATGGCGTCGTCCACCACCAGCCCGGTGGCGAGAATCAGCGCCATCAGCGACAGGTTGTTCAGGGAAAAACCGTACAGGTACATCACCGCGAAGGTGCCCACCAGCGACACCGGCACCGCCAGGGTCGGGATCAGCGAGGCGCGCAGATTGCCGAGGAACAGGTAGACCACCAGTATCACCAGGGCCACGGCGATCAGCAGGGTCATCTCGGCCTCATGCAGGGTGGCCTTGATCACCGGCGAACGGTCCATCGCCAGGTTGAGCTTGACGCTGGCCGGCAGCACCGCCTGCAACGCCGGCAGTTGCGCCTTGATCTCGTTGACCGTCTCGATGATGTTGGCCCCGGCCTGGCGGTTGATCACCAGCAGCACCGCCGCGTCGTCGTTGAAGAAGCCGCTGTTGTAGCGGTCCTCGACGCCGTCGCTGACCTTGGCCACGTCTTTCAGGCGCAGGGCCGCGCCATCCTTGTAGTGGATGATCAGCGGCTCGTAATCCTTAGCCTTCTCCAACTGGTCGTTGGCCTGCACCTGCCACATCTGCTCGCTGTTCTCCACCGAGCCCTTGGGCCGGCGCACGTTGGCTTCGGCGATGGTCTTGCGCACATCGTCGAGGGCCACGCCGTACTGGTTGAGCAACTGCGGTTCCAGCTCGATGCGCACCGCCGGCAGCGAACTGCCGCCGATCTGCACCTCGCCCACCCCGGACACCTGGGACAGGCTCTGGGACAGGATGGTCGAGGCCAGGTCGTAGAGCTGGCCCTTCTCCAGCACATCGGAGGTCAGCGACAGCACCATGATCGGCGCCTGGGACGGGTTGACCTTCTTGTAGGTGGGCATGCTGCGCATGCCGCTGGGCAGCAGGTTGCGCGAAGCGTTGATCGCCGCCTGCACTTCCCGCGCCGCGCCGTTGATGTCGCGGTCCAGGTCGAATTGCAGGATGACCCGGGTCGAACCCTGGCTGGAGCGGCTGCTCATGGTGTTGACCCCGGCGATCGCGCCGAAGGAACGCTCCAGGGGCGTGGCCACGGTGGACGCCATCACCTCGGGGCTGGCCCCCGGCAGGCTGGCCTGGACCACGATCACCGGAAAGTCCATCTGCGGCAGCGGCGACACCGGCAGCAGGCCGAAGCTGACACCGCCCAATAACATAATCGCCAGGCTCAAGAGCATCGTCGCCACGGGGCGCTTGATAAAAGGTCCGGACAGGTTCATGGGCGGCAGCTCCAAGCTGCAAGAGAGCAGCGGCAAGCTTCAAGCTGCAAGCGGCAAGAGAAAAGCGGGTCACGCAGCGGCTCTGGCTTTTGATTCAGCTTGCCGCTTGCAGCTTGAAGCTTGCCGCTCACGCCCCTCACCCCACTTCTCCTACGGCTGGCTTGGCAAACCGCCGCCCCAGCCGGTCGAACGCCAGGTAGATAACGGGCGTGGTGAACAGCGTGAGGATCTGGCTCAGCAACAGGCCGCCGACCATCACCAGGCCCAGGGGCTGGCGCAGTTCGGCGCCGGAACCGGTGGCCAGCATCAGCGGCACGGCGCCGAACAGCGCGGCCAGGGTGGTCATCAGGATCGGCCGGAAACGCAGGAGCGCCGCCTGGTAGATCGCCTGCTCCGGGGCCATGCCCTGGTTGCGTTCGGCGTCGAGGGCGAAGTCGATCATCATGATCGCGTTCTTCTTGACGATGCCGATCAGCAGGATGATGCCGATGATCGCGATCATGCCCAGGTCGTTGCCGCTGAGGATCAGCGCCAGCAAGGCGCCCACCGCCGCCGACGGCAGCGTGGAGAGGATGGTGATCGGGTGGATGTAGCTCTCGTAGAGCACCCCGAGCACGATGTACATGGTCACCACCGCCGCCAGGATCAGCAGCAAGGTGCTCGACAGCGAGGCCTGGAACGCCTGGGCCGCGCCCTGGAACTGGGTCTGCACGCCCACCGGCATGCCGATGTCCTGCTGCACCTGTTCGATGACGTTCACCGCCTCGCCCAGGGCCACGCCGGGCGCCAGGTTGAACGACATCATCACCGCCGGGAACTGGCCGATATGGGCGATGGCCAGTTGCGCCTGGCGTTCCTCGACCCGGGCCAGGCTCGACAGCCGCACCTGGCCGCCGTCGGTGGTTTTCACATGGATCTGTTCCAGCGCCTGCGGGCCGATGGTTTCCCCGGCCTGGGCCTGCAACACCACGCGGTACTGGCTGGCCTGGGTGTAGATGGTGGAAATCTGCCGCTGGCCGAAGGCGTCGTACAGCGCGTCGGTGATGTTCGACACCGAGACGCCGATGCGCGACGCGGCGTCGCGGTCGATCACCAGGTACACCTGCAAGCCCTTGTCCTGCAGGTCGCTGGCGACGTCGGTCAGCTCCGGCCTGTGGGTCAGGGCATCCACCAGGCGCCCGCTCCACAGGGCCAGCAGGTCGGCATCCGGCGACGACATGCTGAACTGGTACTGGGTGCGGCTGACCCGGTCCTCGATGGTCAGGTCCTGCACCGGCTGCATGAACAGACGGATGCCCACCAATTGGTCGACCTGGGGCTGGACGCGCGCGATCACCTCGGCGGCGCTAAGGTCGCGTTCGCGGTGCGGCTTGAGGTTGATCAGCAGCCGGCCGCTGTTGAGGGTGGCGTTGTCGCCGTCGACCCCGATATAGGACGACAGGCTTTGCACCGCCGGGTCGGCCAGGATGATTTTCGCCAGGTCCTGCTGACGCTGGCTCATGGCGGCGAAGGACACCGACTGCGGCGCTTCGGAAATGCCCTGGATCACCCCGGTGTCCTGCACCGGGAAGAAACCCTTGGGCACCACCATATACAGGAACACGGTCAGCGCCAGGGTGCCGACGGCCACCAGCAGGGTCAGCGGCTGGTGCTTGAGCACCCACTGCAAGCGACGCCCGTAGCTGGCGATCAGCCAATCGATCCAGGCGCCGCTGGCCCGGTAGAACCGGCCCTGCTCTTGCTCCTTGGGTTCACGCTTGAGCAGGCGCGCGCACATCATCGGCGTCAGGGTCAGGGACACCACCAGGGAAATCAGGATCGCCACCGCCAGGGTGATGGCGAATTCGCGGAACAGCCGCCCGACCACGTCGGCCATGAACAGCAGCGGGATCAATACGGCGATCAGCGACAGGGTCAGCGACACCAGGGTGAAGCCGATCTGCTTGGCGCCCTTGAGCGCGGCCTGCATCGGGCTGTCGCCCTCCTCGATGAAGCGCGAGATGTTCTCCAGCATCACGATGGCGTCATCGACCACGAAGCCGGTGGCGATGGTCAGGGCCATCAGGGTCAGGTTGTTGACCGAGAAGCCCGCCAGGTACATCACGCCGAAGGTGCCGATCAGCGACAACGGCACGGCGATCGACGGGATCACCGTGGCGCTGGCCCGGCGCAGGAACAGGAAGGTCACCATCACCACCAGGGCGATGGCGATCAGCAATTCGTGCTGCACGTCGGTGACCGAGGCGCGGATGGTCTGGGTGCGGTCGGTGAGCACGGTGACGTCGAGGCCCGCCGGCAGGTTGTCGGTGATGCTCGGCAGCAGCGCCTTGATCCGGTCCACCACCTCGATCACGTTGGCCCCGGGCTGGCGCTGGATATTCAGCAGCACCGCCTGGTTCTCATTGGCCCAGGCCGCCAGGCGTTCGTTCTCGGCGCCGCCGGCGATCTGCGCGACGTCCTTCAGGCGCAGCGGCGCGCCATTCTTGTAGGCCAGGATCAGCTCGGCGTAATCCTTGGGCGAGGTCAGCTGGTCGTTGGCGTCGAGCATCGACACCCGGGTCGGGCCGTCGAAGTTGCCCTTGGGCTGGTTGACGTTGGAGGCGCCGATCAGGGTGCGCACGTCCGACAGGTTGAGGCCGTTGGCCGCCAGGGCCTCGGGGTTGACCTTGATCCGCACCGCCTGGCGCTGGCCGCCGGCGATGCTGACCATGCCGACGCCGCTGATCTGCGCGATCTTCTGCGCCATGCGCGTGTCGACCAGGTCGTTGAGCTTGGGCAGCAGCATGGTCTTGGAGGTGATGGCCAGGGTCAGCACCGGGGTGTCCGCCGGGTTGACCTTGTTGTACACCGGCGGCGCCGGCAGATCGCTGGGCAGCAGGTTGGTCGCGGCATTGATCGCCGCCTGCACCTGCTGCTCGGCGACATCCATATTGATGTCGAGGTTGAAGCGCAGGGTCAGCACCGAGGCGCCGCCGGAGCTGGTGGAGGCCATCTGGGTCAGGCCGGGCATCTGCCCGAACTGGCGCTCCAGGGGCGCGGTGACCGCGCTGGTCATCACGTCGGGGCTGGCACCGGGGTACAGGGTCATCACCCGGATGGTCGGGTAATCGACCTGGGGCAACGCCGAGACCGGCAACAGGCGATAGGCGATCAGGCCGGCCAGGACAATGGCCAGCATGCTCAGGGTGGTGGCTACCGGGCGGAGGATGAACAGCCGCGAGATATTCATGCGCCGACCTTGCCCGCCGGCGTCTCGGTGGCCGGCGTGGTCGCCGAGCTGGCCGGCTGGCCCTGCAGGTGCTGGGTCGGGGTGGCCGGCACTTCTTCGGGGGTGTTGACCACTTCCACTTCACTGCCGTCCTTGAGGCGGTCGGTGCCTTCCAGCACCACGCGGTCGCCGGCTTCCAGGCCGGCCTTGATCACGGTGGAATCGCCGTTGCTGTCGCCGACCTGCAGTTGGCGGATCTTGACCTTGTTGGCGCCGTCCAGGGCATAGACGAAGGTGCCGTTGGTGCCGAACTGGATCGCCGCCGACGGCGCCAGCACCACGTTTTTCAGGGTGTCGGCAAGCACGCGCACGTTGACGAACTGATTGGGGAACAGCGCCTGGTCGCGGTTCTCGTAGCGCGCCTTGAACTTCAGGGTGCCGGTGGTGGTGTCGATCTGGTTATCGAGGCTTTGCAGCACGCCGCTGGCCTGCAGCGCCTGGTCGCCGCGGTCCCAGGCTTCCACCGGCAGCCTGGCGCCGCTGCGATAACGCTCCAGCACCCTGCTCAGGTTGTTCTCCGGCAAGGTGAAGGCCACGCTGATCGGCTGGGTCTGGGTGATGATCGCCAGCGCGGTGGTGTCGTTGGCCGCCACCAGGTTGCCGACGTCCAGCTGGCGCAGGCCGACGCGGCCGGTGATCGGCGCGCGGATCTTGGTGAATTCGAGGTTGAGCTTGGCGTCGTTGACCGCCGCCTGGTTGGTCTTGACCGTACCCTGGTACTGGCCGACCAGCGCCGCGGCGGTGTCCAGGGTCTGCTTGGCGATACTGTCCTGGGCATACAGGCCGCGATAACGCTCGTAGTCGACCTGGGCGTTCTTCAGTTGCGCCTGGTTCTGCAACAGCGTGCCTTCGGCCTGGAGCAAGGCGTTCTGGTAAGGCCGCGGGTCGATTTCCGCCAGCAGGTCGCCGGCCTTGACCATCTGCCCTTCCTCGAAGGCCACCTTGACCAGCTCACCGGCCACCCGGCTGCGCACATTGATGGTGTTCAGCGCGGTGACGGTGCCCAGTGCCTTGTAATACAGCGCGAAGTCCCCGCGCGTGGCCGGCGCCACCCGCACCGGGATCGGCCCGCTCGCGCCGCCAAACCCCGGCCGCATAGACCCGCTGCGACCGGTGTGTCCGGCTGCGGCCTTTTGCCCGGCGGCATCCTTTGGGGTGGTCGAGGCCGGCCAGAACTTCCAGCACAGGCCGACGATGGCCAACAGGACAAGCAGGCCGAGCAGCCAGCGACGGGAGTTGCGGGAAACGGAGGATTGCATGGAGTGATCAACCATTGGGCGCGAGGGGATCTTTTTCAGAAGGCTGAAAGATAAGCACTGGCCGGTGTTTAGCAAAGCGCCTTTACCGGCAATTTACCTTGGGCTTACGTTTGCAAGTGTCTGCTAAGCCACTGAAGCACAAATAAAAACGGCCTGGACAGGGCCAGGCCGTGAATAATTGTAAAACCTGTTACTTCAGAACGGCCAAGGCCGCGTCGTAGTTCGGTTCTTCAGCGATTTCCTTGACCAGTTCGCTGTGCAGCACGGTGTCGTTCTCGTCCAGCACCACCACCGCGCGGGCGGTCAGGCCGGCTAGCGGGCCGTCGGCAATGGCCACGCCGTAGTTCTCGATGAACTCGCGGCCACGCAGGGTCGACAGGTTCTGCACGTTTTCCAGGCCTTCGGCGCCGCAGAAACGGGCCTGGGCGAACGGCAGGTCAGCCGAGATGCACAGCACCACGGTGTTGTTCAGGCCGCTGGCCTGGGCGTTGAACTTGCGCACGGAAGTGGCGCAGGTCGGGGTGTCGACGCTCGGGAAGATGTTCAGCACTTTGCGCTTGCCGGCAAAGCTGCTCAGGGTGATGTCGGCCAGACCGGCGCCCACCAGGGAGAACGCTGGCGCCTTGGCGCCGGTTTGTGGCAGTTGGCCGTTGACTTGAACCGGGTTGCCTTTAAGGGTGACTTGAGCCATGAACGGAGTCCTTTTAAACGATGGTCATTGAACAGCTGTAAAGAAAATCGAGAGGCCGGAAGTTAAACATGAAATGGCCCGGCCACCTATGCCCGGGATACAAATTGTAGAACAAGCCCCGAGAGCGGAGCGCAACTCTGGAGGCCGTTGAAATACCGGCGGAACACGAAAACACTGTAGCCGCTGCCGCAGGCTGCGATAAGGCCGCAGGCCTTCGGCGATATCGGCATCCCGCACCCGCGTTGCGGTCGATCGCAGCCTGCTTCACGTATAACCACCGTCCATGTCACCGGTATGACACTCCACATCCAGTGGCGAAAGCTGAACTGGCGCCCGACGCTGATCCGCAGGTCATTGATATCCACGCCCCGCAAGGGGGTGATGCGTTCGGGAAAGATCTTCGGGAAGTTGGCGCCTTCAAGACAGAAATCCAGCACCTGGGCCGGGCTGCGACCGGCAATGAAAGTCGTGCGTTCGAGCACAGGCAGGCTGGAAAATCCTCTTGAAAGCCTCAAAAAACCTCACTCAAGACATCATAAACACTTTCTATCTATATGTTTTTATTGAATTTATTTAACTTAACAAATCACTTTAACTTAACCACTCTAAAAGAATGGAAATAATCACACTCCACATGAACAAGAAGGCACAGCCTGAAGCTCCGCCGCCACTCGATCCTGGAGCTGGCCACCCTGCCGCGGACGTGAAAACCTGTCACGGACGATGCCGTCAGCAGGCCTTGCGCCCTCGCCTCGCCAGCGAAACCTGTGTTCTTGATTGACTGCCGGAACTGCTCAGTGAAGGGGTCAGGTATTCGCCCTGACCCCGACGCAGCGGGCAAAAAAAGCTCGGGGAGAAACCCCGGCCCTACTGTTTTTTCAGTTTCTGGAAGGACTGATGCAGGTCGGCGGCCCAGCCGTCGATGACGTTTTTCACATCCGCAGGCTGCATGACCTGGGTGTCGTTCTGCAGCGGCTTGCCGCTACCCTTGCGCACCACCTGGGCGATCACCTTGTTGTTGCCGCCATCGATGAACTGCGCCTCGGTACCCAGGGTGGTTTCCTGGTCGCGGATGCCGCTGGCCGTGCTCACCGCCGCCGCCACCAGGGCGATGGGAATGATTTCGTAAGGCTTCAGGCCTTCGGTCTTGCTGCTCACGGCCGTGATCGCCGCGCGCACCACAATCACCCCCGGCCCCGGCGCGGTGGCTAGCGGCAAGTCCTTGCCGATCTCGCGCTTGAGCGCCTCGTCGTAATAGCGGTTGATGCCGTACAAGGTGTTCTGCGGGATCTTCACCGTCGGCTGCGGCTTGGGGTAGAACTGGGTGGGCTCGATATAGACGCTGCGGTACTGCTTCAGGTCCAGCTTGGGATCGACCCAGCGCATCACCTCGACGCCGGACGGCGACTTGGCTTCCTTGAGCTGGCTGTAGTCGCCGAGAAAACCGGAGTACTCGTCGGGTTGGGTGACGTTGCTGGAACAGCCCACCAACCCTAGGGAGGCCAGGCACAGCGTGCTCATCATTGATGCGAGCTTCATAGGGTAACTCCTGTCAGAAATCCGGAAGCGCTACTGGTTTTAGGAAGTGTAGGTATAGCCAATAGCGGGCATATCAGCACAGCAAAAGCGGATTAATCGCCAAAGCAGGCCAGAGAATTCTTAGCAGATCGGAAAGATACAGGTGCAGCGTCAACGCTGCACCTCTCCCCATTACCAGGTGGTTCCGCGCCTTGCCGCCGCCTCGCGCAAGGCGTTGATGCGCATGGCCTTGAGCAGGGAAAAGGTCCCGGCCAGGATGATCACGGCGCCAAATACGAAGTCGATGCCGTACAACTGGTAGTCCTGCAACGGCCCGACCAGGAACACCCGCACCGCCGCCACGCCCAGCAAGGTGGCAAGAAAGTCGATGGTCGGCTCGTCGCGATACAGCACCATCAACAGCGGCAGGCACAGCACCAGCAACAACAGCAGCACGATGATCTTGAACGAGCCTTTGCGCTCGATGCTGAAGGCGCACTCGCTGGCGCCATAGGCGGGATAGTCGCCGGGCTGGACCAGGCTGTTCTGCTCGGCGATGTAGTCCGCCGGGTTGTACAGGCGGGTCGGGGTAAAGGTATTGGACAGGTTCAACTGCGTGGTGATGCGCTTGAACGGCAGGTCGACCTGCTCGTTGCCCTTGAGGATGTACAGCACCGGCTTGTAGCCGTAACGGTAGACCTCGAAGGGAAACCGGCTGGACTCGCCGTTGACCCGGATCGGCCGGCTCTCCAGGTCGGCGTAGGCATTCTTGTGCGGCGAACTGAAGTTGCGGTTCAAGGGCTTGACCTTGACCTCTTCAAAGAACAACGGCGGCATGCTGTAGGTGGACTGCAAGGGTTCCAGGCGCAGTTTCAGCGGGTAGCGGCCCAGCTCGTAGCGGTTGTAGGTGCGCTCGGAAACGTTGACCTCCCCCGAGACCTTGAACTCGCCCTGAGTGCTGTTGGTCACCCTGAGCAGCAGGTAGTCGCGCTTGAAGGAGTGCACCGAATCCGCGGCGGGGCCGCACCAGCCGTAGCTGTCGAGAGGGTCGCCGAGGCGCCCGCTGCGGGCATCCTGGTACACATAGAAATAGCCGACCCACAGGGTCAGGAGCAGCAACAACGAAAACAACCCGAGTATCTTTTTAGCAACGCTCACAGCCGCGACTCTCTTCCATGGATAGCTCATGCCAGGCACGCCAGCGACTGATCGCCGGACGCCAATCCCTGGCTCCTTCATAAGAGGTGCGACTCTACCAAAGCGCCATCATCGACCCAAGGACAAATGCCCCTGGCGACCAGACAATGGCCGTTGCCTGCCCTGTTCCCGGGCGACTGTGAGCATCGATCGAAGCGCCGGCCCGGGCAGGCGCTGCTCTTCAGCGGCGGCGGATCTCAGCGGCGCCGGAACAGCGGCCGCGGCTCGATCGCCGAGCGCCCGTAGAGCACGCTCATGCCCGCCAGCCCCTTGAGGGCGTTGTCGGCGCATTTGTCTGCGCGGATGGCAAAGCTGTCAAAACCGCATTGGCGCATATGGCTGAGCTGGTCGCGCAGCACATCGCCCACCGCCCGCAGTTCGCCCATCCAGCCCAGCCGGGTGCGCAGCAGGTAGGCCTGGCTGTAGGCACGGCCGTCACGGAAGCTGGGGAAGTCCAGGGCGATCAGCGGGATCAGCTTGAGCCAGGGCCGCAGGCTTTCCACCTCATCGTCCGGGCCGAGCCAGACCCCGTCCCGCGCCGACTCGTGCTCGATGCGGCGGATCAGCCAGCGGGCCAGCGGCAGAATCAACGGGCCCTGGGGCAGCGGGCCGTCCACCTCGCGCACCAGGCTCCAGGGATCGTCCTCGACCCGCCCGGCCTGGCCATCTTGCAGACGCAGCAGATTATTCATGGCTGTAACTCCTGGCTCATGGCTGTAATTCCTCGCTCACGGCTTTAATTCCTCGCTCACGGCTGTGCTTTCTATTGCGCGCTCGCGCTGCGGGCTCATGGCTGCATCTCCAGAACTTTCGGATAGACCCGCTCCTTGAACGGCTCCAGGCCGATGCGCTGCACGGTGTCGACGAACAGCTCTTCGCTCTCCCGGTAACGCACGAAGGTGGCGATGATGCGCTCGATCACCCCCGGCACTTGCTCGGCGCTGAACGACGGGCCGATGACCTTGCCCAACGCGCTGTGCTTGCCCTGGGCGCCGCCGAGGGTGATCTGGTACCACTCGCTGCCGTTCTTATCGACGCCGAGGATGCCGATATTGCCGATGTGGTGATGGCCGCAGGCGTTCATGCAGCCGGAGATGTTCAGGCTGATGTCGCCCAGGTCGTGCAGGTAATCGAGGTTGTCGAAACGCGCCTGGATCGCCTGGGCGATGGGGATCGACTTGGCGTTGGCCAGGGCGCAGAAGTCGCCGCCGGGACAGGCGATGATGTCGGTCAGCAGGCCGACGTTGGCGCAGCCCAGGCCCTGTTCGCCGGCCAGCCGCCACAGTTCATGCAGCGCGGTCTTGGGCACGTCCGGCAGGACGATGTTCTGTTCGTGGGCGATACGAATTTCACCGAAACCGAAGGCCTCGGACCAGTCGGCCACCGCCTCCATCTGCGCCGCCGTCACGTCTCCGGGCGGTGAGGCGCTGCCGGGCTTGGTCGACAGCACCACGCTGGCATAGCCCGGCACCTTGTGCGGCTGCACGTTGTGCGCCACCCAGCGTTCGAAAGCCGGCTCCTCGGCCAGGCGGCTGCCGTAGTCGAGATCGGTGGCCGGCTGGCGTTCGTAGAGCGGCGGCACAAAGGCACTGGCGACCCGCTGGTATTCGGCCTCGGTCAGTTGCGCCGGGCCGTCCTTGAGGTGCTGCCACTCCTCCTCCACCTCTTTGGCGAAGGCCTCGATACCCAGGGCCTTGACCAGGATCTTGATCCGCGCCTTGTACTTGTTGTCGCGCCGGCCGTGGCGGTTATACACCCGCAGCACCGCCTCGACGTAAGACAGCAGGTGCTGCCACGGCAGGCCGTCGCGGATCTGCTGGCTGAGGATCGGCGTGCGCCCCAGGCCGCCGCCGACCATCACCCGCAGCAGCATCTGCCCGCGCCAGTCGCGGTACAGGTACAGGCCGATGTCATGCATCATGATCGCCGCCCGGTCCTGGCGGGCCGAGCAGATGGCGATCTTGAACTTGCGCGGCAGGAACAGGAATTCCGGGTTGATGGTCGACCACTGGCGCAGGATCTCCGCCAGGGGCCGCGGGTCCATCAGCTCGTCGCCGGCCACCCCGGCGAAGGCTTCGGTGGTGATGTTGCGCACGCAGTTGCCGGAGGTCTGGATCGCATGCATCTCGACATTGGCCAGGCGCTCGAGGATGTCCGGCACCTGGGCCAGCTCGATCCAGTTGAACTGCATGTTCTGCCGGGTGGTGAAATGGCCGTAGCCGCGGTCGTAGTCGCGGGCGATGCTGGCCAGGGTGCGCATCTGCCGCGCACTGAGGGTGCCGTAGGGAATGGCCACCCGCAGCATGTAGGCGTGCTTCTGCATGTACAGGCCGTTCTGCAGGCGCAGCGGCAGGAACTCCTCTTCGCTCAGCTCGCCGGCCATGAAGCGTTCGACCTGATCGCGAAACTGCGCCACCCGTTCAAAGACCAGGGCCCGGTCGTACTCGTCATAGTGATACATGTCACGGCCTCATCAGTGCTGCCCCCGATCCTGTCCCCTGGAGCTGGCCTCGCAATCTGTAGCCGCTGACGAGCGCAGCGAGGCTGCGATCGGCTGCAAGGCAGCCGCAAAACCGGCATATGCGCTCTGTCAGCCAGACCGCACCATCCGGGTTGCGAGCGCTCCATCGGGATGCCGCCCAACTCGTTCGCTGCCTCGCTGCGCTCGGCAGCGGCTACAGGGCCAGGGTGGCCACGGGGTTATGCATTCCAGGGGTGATCCGGGGGGTTTTGGTGTGGCGGTGACTATGCACTTGCAGCTCAGGACGTTACAGATTCAGGTAAACACTAAAAAACCGTATCAGCAGCTCTCGGACCTGTGCTGGCAGGCGGTCAATCTGATCCGTATTAATGCAGTTTTTCTGAGCCTGTTTTGTTTCGCTCGTGCTTTCTACAGTGCATGGCATGCCAGGCCGGGTGGCCTGGCAAGCCTTTGCAACCGTGGAAGCATTGACCATGAGCACAGCAACAATGGAACCGGCCTACAACTACAAGGTGGTACGCCAATTCGTCATCGCCACCGTGGTCTGGGGCGTGATCGGCATGGCCATGGGGGTGTGGATCGCCTCCCAGCTGGTCTGGCCGCAAATGAACCTCGACCTGCCCTGGACCAGCTTCGGCCGCCTGCGCCCGCTGCACACCAGCCTGGTGATCTTCGGCTTCGCCGGCAGCGCCCAGTTCGCCGCCAGTTACTACGCGGTGCAGCGCACCTGCCAGGTACGGCTGTATTCCGACAAGCTCGCCGCCTTCACCTTCTGGGGCTGGCAGTCGGTGATCCTGATCATGCTGGTCACCCTGCCGCTGGGCTACACCACCACCAAGGAATACGCGGAAATCGAATTCTCCGGCGCGGTGTGGATGGCCGTGGTCTGGGTGGTCTACGGCATCGTGTTCTTCACCACCGTGGTGCAGCGCAAGACCAAACACATCTACGTCGGCAACTGGTTCTTCGGCGCCTTTATCCTGGTGATCGCCATGCTGCACGTGGTCAATCACCTGTCGATTCCGGTGGACTGGTTCAAGTCCTACCCGGTGTACTCCGGCGCCACCGACGCCATGGTCCAGTGGTGGTACGGCCATAACGCCGTGGGCTTTTTCCTGACCACCGGTTTCCTCGGGATGATGTATTACTTCGTGCCCAAGCAGGTCGGGCGCCCGGTGTATTCCTATCGCCTGTCCATCGTGCACTTCTGGGCGCTGATCACCCTGTACATCTGGGCCGGTCCGCACCACCTGCACTACACCGCCCTGCCCGACTGGGCGCAATCGCTGGGCATGGCCATGTCGCTGATCCTCCTGGCGCCGAGCTGGGGCGGCATGATCAACGGCATGATGACCCTCTCGGGCGCCTGGCATAAATTGCGCACCGACCCGATCCTGCGTTTCCTGGTGCTGTCCCTGGCCTTCTACGGCATGTCGACCTTCGAGGGGCCGATGATGGCGATCAAGACGGTCAACGCCCTGTCCCACTACACCGACTGGACCATCGGCCACGTCCACGCCGGCGCCCTGGGCTGGGTGGCGATGATCACCTTCGGCGCCATCTACCACATGGTGCCCAAGGTCTTCGGCCGTGAGCAGATGCACAGCATCCCACTGATCAACCTGCACTTCTGGCTGGCGACCATCGGCACCGTGCTCTACATCGCCTCGATGTGGGTCAACGGCATCACCCAGGGCCTGATGTGGCGCGCGGTCAACGACGACGGCACCCTCACCTACTCCTTCGTCGAGGCCCTGCAGGCCAGCCACCCGGGCTTTATCGTGCGCTTCGCCGGGGGCGTGTTCTTCCTCAGCGGCATGCTGCTGATGGCCTACAACACATGGCGCACCGTGCGCGTGGCCGACCCGCGCCTCGCCCTCAGCGACGCCCAGATCGCCTGATCGCCCAAGAGCACGACGCGGGCCACACCCGGCCCGCGTCGCTCATCCCTCCTGCAGCACAGCGAGCCCCCCGATGATCGAATTCGCCCTTGACCTGCTCGGCGTGACCTTCCTCTACCTCAGCATCGGCTACTGCCTGCGCCATCAATCGGCCAAGAGCCTCGACGACGCCAGCCTGATCCCCTTCGCCGACGACCCGGACGTGGCGCGCCGGGTGGAACTGGCCACCGGCAAGAAAATCAACGCCGTGGCGCCGGAACCGCAAACCGCCAGGCCCGGCTGGGGCAATATGGAGGTCTGACCCCGCCTCGCGGCCTGATCGCCACTGCGCGCCAAGGACAACCGATTGGCCAGCGGCCGGGGTTTCGCTTAGTCTTCGCCGCTGACTAAACACGGACGTTTCGAAAATGAGCGGAAAACCAGCAGCCCGGGTAACCGACCCGACCTCCTGCCCGATGCCGGGCCATGGCACCAACCCCATCGTCAGCGGCTCCCCCGATGTCCTGTTCGACGGCCTGGCCGCAGCCCGGCGCGACGACCAGAGCGCCTGCGGCGCGGCGATCGTCGGTGGGGTGTCGGCAACCGTCTTCATCAATGGCCGTAATGCAGCGGTACAGAGCAGTACCGGTAGCCACGGCAGCATTATCGTCGGCGGTTCGGGCAGTGTGATCATTGGCGATACCGTTACAGCGGCGCCGGTCAGCGCGGTGTCGGCGATGCCGAACCTGGCGGCGGCCACAGCGGCCCTAGTGCCTGCCGCTGCCCCACAGGCCGCAGCGCTGGCTGGCGCGCCAGCCGTGGCGGCACTGGCTCCGACCATCCCGGCGGTCGTCGCTGATCCGCGGGCAGCGGCAGCAAAAATTCTCGACGACTTTCAAGCGGCGCCTATGAAGGAGCGGATTTTCAACGATCAGGCTCACCCCATGGGCACCCCGCAAGACCCGTTCGAGAAGAGCAAGATTCACGAGCAGATCGAGGCTCGCCTGGCAAAGGCGCAAGGCGGCAGCCTGAAACGTTTTCATCCAATCAGCCCCTACCCCGACCAGAAAGACACCAGCCTCTGCGGTCCGGCCACCTTCTTCTATGCCTTGCTGATGGACCGTCCCGACCTGTACGCAAAAGCCATCACCGAGCTATGGGAAACGGGTGAAACCACCATCGGGCAGTTGCACATCAAGCCGAGCCACGGCGCCTGCAATCCGAAAAACTTCAGCCGTGGCACAGAAGGCGACCGCATTTGGGCTATCGACTGGATCACCCTGGCCTGCTTGCGCGACAGTGAAAACCTGCTGTTCGCCTATGACGAGCCGGATGACATGTTCTCCGGGATCACCCTGCCCGCCGGGCTCGGAAAATGGTTCAAACAAGCGGGAGCCGAGATTCTTTTCGACAACATCCAGTTCTCGTCCCATATAAACCAGGATCAGTTGAGCGAACTGTTCCAGTACATCCGCCCCGGCACTCATATGGCGACCCTTATCGGTGCGGGGATGCTGGCAGCCAATGCAGGGCAAATGAAAAACCACTGGGTGACCTGGGAGCAACCAGCGAAAACCTTATCCGGCCCCATCACCTCGACCACGGCACCCAGTGACACCATCAGTTCCTCGATGATCTTTTCCTGGGGTGAGTTATTGCATCAGATCCCCGCGGGATCGACCCTGCAGACCATTCTCAAATACATATACGGCGGCCTTGTGTTCAGCAAGATCCCTTGAACAGCTCCCAGGAAACTCCCATGAAGCGCGCACTGATTTCATCTATTGGTCTTTCACTCATGCTCAGCGGTTGTGGGCTGGGATTTCTTCCGGGCTGCTATACCCGCCCGGATCTCACGATGCAGCCAGAGACCCTGCCCACCGCCGTCGTCGGCCAGCCGTTCAGCGTCAAGCTGGAGGTGGTGGGCGCCGATACGCCACTGACCGGTTTTTATATTCACCCCGACCATCCGTTACCCGAGGGGCTGGAGTTGAGTTACCAGAAAAGAACCCATTACGCGCTGATCACCGGTAAACCGCTGACACCGGGCACCTATACCATCAACGCGTATACCAGCAGCTACGGTACTCAATGCACAGGGCAGGAAGCACAGAGGACCTATCAACTCAAGGTGCTGGAAGCTGCGCAGCCCTGATCCCGGGCCCTCACCCACGCTCCCGGGGAATCAGCGCCTGCAGCTGCGACGCCAGGAAGTTGCCGTCGAAGGTAAAGACGTCGGACTCCTTCAGGCCGTTGGCCTGGCGCCATTGCCAGCTGCCGTCGGCTAAGCCCACCAGGGACACGCTGCCGTAACGCGCGGCGGTCAGGCCCATGACCGCCAGGGAAATCTGCCCGGCGGCGCCCATCACATCGGGCACGAACTCCACCGGTTTGCCGGCGATGACGATGGTCAGCTTCTCGGTCTTGAAGGTCGAGGTTTTCACCGGGACGCTGGGGCTGAAAGCCAAGTAGGGTTCCCGGCTCAAGGCCAGCAGGTCCGGCATCAGCACCGGTGCCAGCCACTGCTGGATATGCTCGAACAGCTCGGTGATACGGCTCGCCCAGAGCACCTTCTGGCTTTCGAACAGCTGTTTCTTGTGTACTTCGCTTTCTGCATAGCGCCGAAGCATCTCGCCCAGTTGCCGTACGTCGTCCATGTTCATACCTCTTCGAAAAACCGCGGTTGCGGACCTTGAGCATGGCAGATGGGGGGTGTCGGCGTATGACTAAAAACCTGCGCGGTACTGGCTCGGGGTCAGGCCGAGGATCTTGCGAAAGGCGCTGCCCATATGGGACTGGTGGGCGAAGCCGGTTTCCAGGGCGATGGCGGCAAGCGGCAGGTCGCTGCGCTCGATCAGCCGGCGCGCCGCCTGCACCCGGACTTCGACCAGCCAGGCATGGGGCGTCATGCCGATGGCGCGGGTGAAGTCGCGCAGAAAACGCAGTTCGTTACGCCCGGTGCAGGCCGCCAGTTCACCAAGCGACAGCGGCTCGGCGTACTGCTGCTCGATCAGCGTCAGCACCCGGCTGAACTCGGTGCGCCTGGCGGCCTTGGCCGGTGCTGGGTCGAAGGCGGCGAGGCCGGCGAACTGCAGGGCACATTGTTCCAGGGCCAACGGATCGCCGGCGGGTTCCAGCAACAGCCGCCGCGCCTGGCGTCCCAACGCCAGGGCCCGGGCATGTCCGGGCCGTTGCAGGCGTCGCGAACCGCGGGCGATACCCAGGGCCTGGGGGTCGGCCAGCCAGCGCAGCAGCAGGTATTCACCGCCCTGGGGCGACTCGGAAAACACCTCGACCCCGGCCGGGGTCAAGGCCAGGGTCCCCGGCCAGCTGTCGAAATCCTCGCGCCGGTCGCTGCCGATGGCATGCACGCCCTGCTGACGCTCCAGGCTCACGCCGAGGCTTTGCCACTGCAGCGGATCGCGCGCACTGTAGGCCGCGCGCGGCAGCAGTTGCAGGTCGAGCGTGCCGCCCAGCAGTTCGCGGCGCAGCAGCTCGTGATCCTGGACTTTGCTGCTCAGCACGCCGGGCATGTGAAATTTCTTGATAGATCGCGGGGCTGCGTCACGGGACACTCTCGGCATTCAGGTTTGTCAGCAACAGGAGCTGTGTATGCGCACCATAGGCCTTATCGGCGGCATGAGCTGGGAGTCCAGCGCCGAGTATTACCGCCTTATCAACCAGCAGGTACGGGACCGTCTCGGGCCGCTGCGTTCGGCGCGGTTGCTAATGTACAGCGTCGACTTCGGGCCTGTCGAACAGGCCCAGCACACCGGGCGCTGGGACCTCGCGGCCGGGATCCTGGTGGATGCGGCGCGCCGCCTGGAGGCCGGTGGCGCCGAATGCGTGGTGCTCTGTACCAACACCATGCACAAGGTCGCCGACGAGATTCAGGCCGTGCTCTCGGTGCCCTTCCTGCACATCGCCGACCCGACCGCCGAGGCCGCGCTCAAGGCCGGCACCCTCAGCGTGGGCCTGCTGGGCACGGCCTTCACCATGGAACAGGATTTTCTCAAGCAGCGCCTGGTTGATCGCGGCCTCAAGGTGCTGGTGCCGGACGCCACGGACCGCCAGGCCGTGCACCGGATCATCTACGACGAGCTGTGCGTGGGCGTTATCAGCGACAGCTCGCGCCAGCGCTACCAGCAGGTGATCCAGACCCTGATGGAGCGCGGCGCCCAGGCCATCATCCTCGGCTGCACCGAGATCGGCCTGCTGCTCAAGCCTGAACACAGCCCCCTGCCGCTGCTGGACACCACCGAGCTGCATGCGCGGGCGGCGGTGGCGTTTGCCCTGGGCGATCAAGAGACATGATCTGTAGCCGCTGCCGCAGGCTGCGATGGTCCGGGCCACGCTGGTCGTAGGACCTCTGGCGCCCGGAAGATCGCCACGCCCGTTCCGGGCGATCGCAGCCTGCGGCAGCGGCTACAGGGGCGAGTCAGGCCTGGAGCGTGCGGCGCAGGCGGGCCATGCTCATGACGTCGACATACTGGCCGTCGCGCACCGCGTAGTCGCGCAGCCGGCCTTCGCTTTCGAAGCCGAACTTGCGGTACAGGCCCAGGGCGGCTTCGTTGTCGGCGAATACGCTCAGTTCCACCCGTTGCAGGTTCATCCAGTTGTCCGCCACGTCCAGCACCGTCGCCAACAGCCGGCTGCCGACGCCCTGGCCCTGCCATTCCACCGCCACGCCCATGCCGACGCTGCCGCAGTGGGCGCGGCGGATGCGCGAGTATTGCTCGATGCTGCAACTGCCGATCACCGCGCCCTGGTGCAGCGCCACCAGGGCCACCAGTCGTTCGTTGCTCGGCGCCAGGCGATTGCGCCAGACCTCGGAAGGTTGAAACGGCATTTGCAGCATCTGACGGGCGACCGCGGGGTCGTTGTACAGCGCGGTAATGCCCGGCACATGGGCTTCGCTGAAGCGTTCGATGACGATGCTGGGGATCTCTGCGGGCATAAGTCTTCCTTGGTTCATGCGATACGGCCGATGAGTGTAGAGCGCCAGCGCCGCGGATGGCGAGCGCCGGACACAGGGATTCTCTCTGTAGGAGCCAGCTTGCTGGCGATGCCTGCGCCGCGGTGTATCAGGCAGGACGCCATCGCGAGCAAGCTTCGCTCCTACGGAGGCGTGTCGTCGAAGTCGAACCACTCGCTGCGTTCCCGGAAGGTATTGAGGATCAGGTCGACCAGTTGTTGTACCTCGGCGTCGTGCTCCACTTCGGCGTTCACCGCCATCCACACCTGGCGCGCCATGGCCTCGTCGAACAGCCCCGGCAGTGCCGTCAGGCCACGGTCGAAGCGGCTCATGTAATGAGGCAGCAGGCCGATGCAGGCGCTGCAGCGGATCATCTCCAGCATCAGCTCGTAGGAATGCACCTGCACCACCCCCGCCAGGCGCTGCTCCACCAGCTGGTTCCATGGCCGCAGCGGCTCGACCTGACGGTCCTGCTGCCATTGCACCAGCATGTAGTCGGCCAGGTCGTCCAGGCTGTCGGGGCGCGCCGCGACCCGCGAATAACGCTTGGCGATATGCGGCAGGTAGTCCAGGCGCACCAGCGGCTGCGGCGCGCTGGTGACGAAACTCGGCCCCGGCTTGGGCGAATCCACCCCGCCCAGCCACACCACCACGTCCGCGCTCAGGGCCCGAAGCGACAGCTCGCTGTCGATGGAGATGATCTCCAGGCGCACGCTGGCGTTGCGCCGCAACAGGGCAATCAGGTCGCGACCGAGGATGTCGTGCAGGATCGATTCGGCCACGGCCAGGCGCAGCAGCGGCTGTTCGAGCACCGGCAGCATGCGCTCATGGGCCAGGGCGATCAGTTGCGCCTTGAGCTGCTGGCCTTCGCGGCTGAGGCTCAGGGCGCTGCCCTGGAAGCTGAACAAGGGGCGGCGCAACTGTTCCTCCAGATGCGCCAGCTGTTTGCGCAGCAGCGTCGACTTGATGTTCAGGCTGCGCGCCGCCTGCATGAAGCAGCCGCAACGGGCGGTGACCAGGAAATACTGGGCCAGCTCCGGCTCGATCCCGGCGGCCAGGGCCAGCCAGGCTTCCCGGGGTTCAGCCTGGGCGATGTAGGGGGTGATGCCCGAGATCGGGACGGGTTCGAGAAAGGACATGAGTGACTCCCTGTCGTGTGGGTGATGGCATCCATTGCGCGTTGTACGGGCAGCGACGGCTTTGCCGTCTATCGCGAGCAAGCTCGCTCCTACAGGGGACTGCATCGATCCTGTAGGAGCGAGCTTGCTCGCGAAGCGGTAGCGGCCACACCGCTTGCCTAAAGCTTCTCCTCCAGCACCTTGTTCAACTGCGCGCCGTCGATACTCAGGGTCGCGGTGTCGAGCATGCCTTCCAGGTAGGCCTTGGCGATCTGTTCCTGGCGCTGCGCCCGCAGGGCCTGGGTCAGGCGTTCGCGCAACTCGTCCAGGGTCGCCGTGCGGGCCGGTTGCTGCTCGGTCAGCCTGAGCACATGAAAACCCGCCGCGCTCTGCACCGCATCGGACACCGCGCCGACCTTCAGGCGCGCCACCGCGCCGCGGACCTCGGGCAGCAGTTGCTGCAACGGCTGCAACCCGGAGTCGCCGCCACGCCGGGCGCTGTCGGGGTCCTGGGAATACTGGCTGGCCAGGGCGGCGAACTCGCCGGGGGCGGCCTGGGCCTTCTTGCTCAGTTCCTGGGCCTGCTTGCGTGTCGCCTCCAGCGCCTGCGGCTCATTCACCGCGAGGAAAATCTGGCTGACCCGGTACAAGGCCGGGGTCTGCCACTGCGCCTTGCCGGCGTCGTAGGCCTGCTGCAACTCGGCCTCGCTCGGGTAGCCGGCCGGCACCTGGCTGACTGAGCGCAAGTAGTCGCGAAAGACGATCTGTTCCGTGGCCACCTTGGTCTGCAAGGCCACCTCCGGACGCTGGCGCCAGCCCTGGGCGTCGGCCTGTTCGAGCACGGCCTTTTCCGCCAGGCGCGTGCGAATCCAGTTTTCCAGGGCCGGGCGATTGCCCCGCAGCTGCTCGCGGGACGCCTCGGGCAACGCCGCGAACAGCGCCTTGAGCTCCTCCGGCGCCACCCGCTGATTACCCAGGCGCGCCACCGCCGGGCCGTCGTCGACCGGGCTGGCTACCGCCACCCTGGGCTGTTGCGCCGCCACCGGATCGCTGCCCGGACGCACGCCCAGCCACACCGCCAGCGCCACCAGGGCCAGGGCGCCGACACCGACCACCAGGCTTGGCTTCTTCACTGCCCAGGCACCTCAACGACAGCCTCGGCGACGGCCTCGGGCGCTGCTTCAGGCATGGTTTCTGGCGTGGCTTGCGGCGTGGCTCGTGGCGTGGCTTCAGGCTGGGCCTGCAGGCGCGCGGCGTGCTGGCTGTAGTCGCGCAGGTAGACGATGAACTCCTGCAACAGCCGATCCCACAGTTCCAGCTGGCTGCGCAGGTGATCGTGGCCGACCCCGGCCACCACCACGTCCATTTCCATCACCAGGAACTCGCCCTGCACCGACAGCCGGGCAAAGCGCCGCGAGGCGTTCCACAGCTCGGCCAGGCCCGCCGGCAACTCGCCCTGGACTCGCAGCGCGCAGCTGAAGGTGAAGTCCACATAGCGGCCCTGTTCAACCCCCGCCGCGTTGCCGAAGCGCACGGCGTAGCCGATGCCCTGGCTGGCGCTGAGCAGTTGCACGATGCCGTTCTGGTCGGTCTGGTTGACCCGGTAGCCGGCGCCTTGCAGCAGCTCGGTGAGGCTCTGCGGGGTGACGCTGGCGATCAGTTGCGCTTGTTCAGTCATGCTCGATTCTTCCCTGGTATTCAGTGGGTGCTCGCTGCCCGTGGGGCATCGAACTGGGTTTTGTACAACTCGTCACCAAAGCCCTGGGCCAGTTCCTCGAACTTGACCCGGGCGCCGCCGGCGAAGGGCTGGCGGATTTTCATCACCTGTGCCACGTCGATCTTCTCGTAGGCCGCGAGGATCTCTTTGGCCACGCCATACATCTGCTGATTCTTGACCGAACATTGCTGCACTTGTGTGTCACGTTCGCTCAATTGCGCCTCAAGCCTGGCCCGTTCGGCCTCTTTGGCCCGGGCCATGACCAGCAGTTCGTCATAGGCCTTCTTGAACTTGCCGATCTGCTCGCTGCTGGCGGCCATCTGCGCCTGGGCCTGGCTGTGCAGGTTCTGCTGCTGGCCGGCCAGTTGCTCGGCGACGCCGCGGGCCTTGGCCAGGTCGGCGGTCAGTTGCTTGATCTGCGCCTGCGCCTGCTTGGCCTGGTTTTCGGCGGCGACACGGGCGGCGCTGGCCTGGGCCTGTTCGCTCTGCAGGGCCTGCAACTGCTGGGTGGTGCTGCGCAACTGGGTGCGCAAGCGCTCCTCCATGCCTTCGGCGCTGGCCCCGCTGGCCATCAGCACGCCCAGGGCCAACAACAGGCAGCGCCCTGCCCTGGCTCGCGTGTTCATCGCCGTGCTGTTCATAGCAAGACTGGTCATGACAATGCCCCTTGCGCCCTAGAAGCGCGTGTTGATTTCAAGCTGCAAGACATCGATGTCGAACGGCGCGCCGTACACCGCCTCGGAACTCAGCCAGCGGCCGGTGGCGAAGACGTTCTTGGCCAGGCCGTAGTTGCCGCCGAGGAAATAACCCTTGGCGTTGGTGCCGCCGAGGTGGAACGAGGAATCGTTGAAACCGTCAGGCAGCGCATCGGGCTGGATGTACTTGTAGCCGGCGAACAGGTTCCAGTCGCCCTGCCTGGCCAGCTCCAGGCTGTTGCCCAGGGTGAACTGCACCATCCAGGCGTTGGCGCCGCTTTCCAGCTCGCCATTGCTGTCCAGGTTGTTGACGATCTGGCCCGCGGAGCGCTTGCGCATCTCGCCTTCGTCGTAACCCAGGTTGTGGACGTAGTTGGCCTGGCTGCGCAGCTTGAAGTTCTCCGGCAGGTCGGCGTCCCACACCAGGTTCAAGTCCAGCAGGTTGAACTCCGAAGCCAGGCCGACGAACTGCGGCTGCGCGGTGGCGGCCGGGTTGAGCGGGTTGGGCGTGATGTCGCGCAACAGGAACACACTGTTGCCCTTCTGCATGAAGGCCACGCGGCTGCCGTCGCTGTCGCAGCCCGGGGCCCCGGCCCAGGGTTCGCAGGCACCGGAGCGCCGGCCCTCGATGTCGTCGAAGCGGTAGTAGGCCAATGCGCCCTTGAGCCGGTGGTTGCCGTTGATCGCCCAGTTGGCGCCGATCTGCGCGCCGTACAGCCATTTGTTGTCGCTTTCTTCCTTGTCGAAGCCGTTGCTGGTGGAGGTGTCGTTGGTGTACTCCACCGGGAACGCACCGACCGTACCGAACAGGCCCCAGTCGCGATTGAGCTTGTGGTTGAAGATCGCCGCCACGCCGTCGAAGTTCAGGTCGTTGGAATACAGCAGGTCGGTGGAGAAGAACGGGTTGGCGATCCGCCCGCCGGTCAGGGTCAGCGCGTCGGTGGCCTTCCAGGTCAGGTAGCCCTGGTCGAGCCAGATGTCCTTCTTGCCGAACCCGCCGCCCAGGGTCTGGGTGGTGGACACCGGGTTGTTGTCCGAGCCGGTGCCGATGCGGATGCCGGCGGTCCAGTCCTGGGCGACCTGGGCCTTCATGCCCAGCCGGGCGCGCAGGCGGAACAGGTTCTCGCGGTCCTCGCGGGTGTTGAGCAAGGGCGGCAGGTTGGAGCTGCTGTTGGGGTTGACGTCGTACGGGCCCTTGTCGTTGAGCTTGGCGAAGTCGACGATTTCGTTGCTGTTGCTGCCCGAGTAGTAGCGCGACTCGTCGCGCAGGCGAATGTCGCCGTCGAAACTGATGCGCGACACCCAGTCCGGGAAGGTATTGGGCTGGGCCCAGTTCTCCTGCTTGGCGGTGGCCATGACCTCGGCCTTGACCTGGTCGCGGATCTGGTCGCGGACGATGGCCGGCACGTATTGCACCCGCACATCCCCCGGCGTTGCCGCCGGCCCTGCCGCCACCGCGGTGCTGGCCTGGCGCGCCTGCTGCGCTTCGCGCTCGGCCTGGGCGATCAGGCCGTCGGCCTGTTCCTGTTTCAGCACGCCCTGCTGCACCAGCAAACGGATCAGATTGATTGTGGCGTTTTCCGAGGGCGCAGCGGGCGCGGCCGCTACCGGTCCCACCAGGGTCGCGATGACCATGCCGATCGCCAGGGACAATCGATTCACGTTGGAAATCATTTGCACACAGCTCCTTTTGGCAAAACTTGCATCAGTCGTTCGGTTAACCCGGACGCCGCCCCTGCAGGGACAGGCGTACAGGCAAGGTCAGGGAGGCCGGTGGCCGCTCCGTCAAATGCGCCGCGCCGCGCAAGGCGGCCAGCACCTGGGTGTCGATTTGCGGGTTGCCGCTGGACTTGACCAGCTCGACCCGGGTGATCTCGCCGACGGCGCTCAGCCAGACGTCGGTTTGCAGCGAAAAGGCCTGGTTGCGCAGGTCCGGGTTTTCCCGCAGCACGCGCTGGAAGGTGAAGGCCAGGAACTGGCTGTAAGTGCCGTTGCCCAGGCGCCCACCGCCGGAGCCGGCCATGCCGCCGCCCTTGCCGGCGCCGATGTTGAAAGCGTCGCTGCCGGCCTGGGCATCGCCATCCATCTGCATCGGGTTAGCCAGGTCGTCCACCGGCGACGGCGGCGCCTCTTCCTCGGGCTTGACCTGCTCCGGCTCCGGGGTCGGTTCCGGTTCGGGCACCTTCTCCTCGACCGGCGGCTCCGGCTCCTTGGGTTTTTCCGGTGGCGGTGGCGGTGGTGGCGGCAACGGGATGATGGTCGGCACCTTGGGCGCCTCGCGGCGCACCCCGCTCATGTCGTTGGCCCACTGCCAGAGCAGCCAGGCGGCGCCGGCCCCCAGCAGCAGGCCCACGCCCCACTTGAGCAGGCGCGGCGCCGTGCGGTTTTTCACTGGCGGCAACTGGATAGGTTGTTGTGCGGTCATGGCTCAGCCCTGGCTCGGTTTGCCGGTGACCAGCCCGACCTGGGACAGCTCCAGCCGGCGCAACAGGTCCAGGACCTCGATGACCTTCTGGTACTGCACCGTGGCGTCGCCGCGCACGATCACCGGGAAGTCCGGGTTCAGGGCCTTTTCCATGCGCAGGCGTTCTTCCAGCTCCGGCAGCGTCACCGGGTAGGCGTCGAGGAATACCTGGCCGCCGTCGTTGACCGAGATCGCCTTGGTCTTGGCCTCGGACAGCGACACCGAAGCGCTGGCCTTGGGCAGGTTGATCTGGATCCCGGAGACCTGGGCGGTGGCGGTGAGGATGAACATCACCAGCACCACCATCAGCACGTCCACCAGGGGCGTGATGTTGATGCTGTCCACTGGCGCGTCGTCATCGTCGTCGTGGGAGGCGTTCACAGAAGCCATGGCGTTTCTCCTCAGGCCGGCACGCTGGCGTTATGAGCCCGCGCGGGCGCGGCTTCACTGGACTGGCTGGCGCCATGCAACTCGGCCAGGCGGGTGATGAACTCGTCGACGAACACCCGCATGTCGGCGCTGACTTCCTTGTTGCGGGTGATCAGCCGGTTGTAGCCAAACAGCGCCGGGATCGCGACGAACAGGCCCATGGCGGTGGCCAGCAGGGCCGCGGCCATGCCCGGGGCGATGGCGTTGATGTTCACGTCGCCGGCCATGGCTGTGCCGAGGAACACCACCATGATCCCCAGCACCGTGCCCAGCAGGCCGATGTAGGGCCCGCCGGCGATAGCGTTGGAAAGGGTCGAGAGCTTGGAACCGAGCTGCTGGTTCTCGCGGGTGCGCACGCCGTCCATGGAGCAGCGGATGGCCTCGATGGTCGCCGCCGAGACCGACGAGGTGTCGGCGCCCTGCTCGCGGCGGGTGCGAATCTCCTGGACCGCCACCTGGTACAGGCGCCACAGCGAGGAATGCTCCAGGCGCTGGGCCAGCTCGCGGTCGTCGGCGAACATTTCCAGGCGGGTGCCGACCCGGGCGAACTGCTCGCGGAACAGCTGGTTGGCACTGCTGACGCGGCCGACCATGCGATTCTTGCGGATCATGATGATCCACGACTGGAACATCATCAGCACCAGCACCGCGATGATCACCCAGGCGTCCACCGGCACGGCCTTGAGCAAAAAGCCCAGGCTGCCGAAACCGAAGCCCGACTGTTCTTCATCGACGCCGTACACCACCAGCTTCGACTCGGCGCCCTGGGCCACGGCATCGGCCAGCAGCAGGCCGGCGGGACGGGCCACCTTGGACAGGCGCAACTCGTCGATGGCGCCATTGAACGGCAGGAAGGCACTGGCCTCGGCCTCGGCCGCTGCCCCTGGCGTTGATGCCGGCGGCAAATCGGCGCCGATGGCCAGCGGCGAATTGAACGCTGGCAGCGCCACCGCCAGGCGGGCGCTTTCGCGGCCATTGACCAACAATGCCAACTGGCTGCCCTGGGCGGTCAGGGCCAGGTGCTGCCACTGCCCGGGGTTGAGCGGCTGGGTCGACACCGCGCGCTGGCCGTCGACCTCGACAAAAGGCACGCCCTGGTTGACCCCGATCAGCAGGCTGCTGGCCCCTTCACGCCGGGCCAGCAGCAACTGCTCGCCGCTGGCCTGGTCCAGGCGCAGCCAGGCACTGAAGGTAAAGGCGCCGTCGGCGGTGTGTTGCAGCGACGGGCTGGCCGGCAACAGCAGCGGCTGGCCGTTGAACTGCAAGGCCCGGCCGATGACCCCGTCGATGCTCGCGCCGGTGGCGTTCTGCGCATGGTTGCCGTAGGCCGTGGTGTCCTTGGCCGGGGTGCCGTTGGCGCCGTCGAAGTGATAGAGGGCGATGTAGTTCGGGTCGAAGGTCAGCTGGCCGTTGGCGGTGGCCGGGGCCTTCTGGTTGCCGTAGTACATCCAGATGTCCTGGCGCTGGCCGCCCTCCACGTTCGGCACATCGACCCAGACCAGGGCCATGCCCATCAGCGGGTCGAAGCTTTCGATCTGGTGGTTGAACACGGTCTTGTCATCGGCGCTGACGAAACGCAGGTCGGAGCCGTCTTCCTTGACCCCGTCGAAGCTGAAGTTGCCGGTGTGCAGGCGCACCAGCAGCGCGGTGCGGCCCAGGGCCTGGTTGATGGCCGCGCCTTGCGGCGTGGTGTCGATCGAGATCTGCTTGCGGTAGTGCCAGTCGTCCTGCCACCACGCCTGGGCGGTCGCCGGGAGCACTAAGCCCAGGCAGATCAACAGGGAAATCAGTAAGCGCTGCATGAAAGTTACTCCGTGAAAGATCAAAACGTCGCCTGCACACTGAAGTGCACGCGCGAGTCCTGTTTCTGGGTGTTCGGTCCATCAAGCAGCGGGTAACCCCAGTCCAGGCTGCCGGAAAGCCATTTGCTCAAGCTGGCGCGGGTGCCCAGGCCGACGCTGGCCAGGCTGTAGTCGGCCTCCTGGTCGGGAAGCTCGTCGCGCAGGTACATCCGCGCGCCTTCGGCGAAGGCATAGAAGCGCCATTCGTTGACATAGCCACCCAGGTACTTGGCCAGGGACGGCGTGCGCAGCTCCTGGGAAAACAGGTAGCCGTCGTCACTGGTGCGCTCGGCCGCCAGGTAGCCGCGCACCGAGGTGGCGCCGCCGGCGGAGAACTGCTCGTTGGACACCAGCGGCCCCGAAGCCAGCTGGAAGGCCGCCTTGGACCCGGTCTGCCAGTCGTTGGCGAAGGTGTAGGTGTAATTCAGGTCGCCCTTGAGCACGGCGAAACTGGGGTTCGCGCGGTAGCGCTTGTAGTCGAAGTCTTCGTCCGAGCTGCCATAGCCGAACAGGCTGCGGGTGCCGGCCACCAGGCTCAGGCCGAGGCCCAGCTGGGAGGTCTCGGTGTAGCGGAAACCGTTGTAGGCGAAGGTGAACGGCGCGTACTTGAGCGGCACCTTGTCGCTGTCGCCGCCCAGGCTCAGCTCCTCCTCGAAGTCCTTGAAGTCCACCCCGACCGAGAACGAATTGGCCCAGCTGCCGCTGGCCGGCAGGCTATAGATCAGCGACAGGCCGTAGGAATGGCCCTTGCCCAGCACGTTGCTGCCGCCGATGGTGGCGACGTTGCTGTCGGACTGGTAGCCGGCGAACTGCAGGCTCCAGCGCTCGTTCAGCGGCGCGGTGTAGGAACCGGACCAGACCTTGGCGTTGTCCTGATCCTCGGGCGCGGTGAAATAGGTCAGGGAAATGCTGTGGCCCAGCTGCCAGAGGTTGTTGTAGCCCAGGCTAGTGACCGCCCGCAGGTGCTTGGTGTCGGCGCTGTAGTCGTTGTTCAGGCCGACGCTGGCCTGCCACGGGTTCTGGTCTTCCACCTGCAGGTCGACGTCCATGGTGCCGGGGCGCTGGCCTTCGCGGACCAGCGGCATGACCTGGCGCCCGGGGGTCTTGTTCAGGCTCGCCAGCTGGCCCTGGACCTTGGCGAAGTCCGGCACCTCGCCTTCCTGCAGCGCCGGCACCTCGTCGCGGATTTCCACCGGCGAATAATGCTTGGCCCCCACCACCCGCACCCGCCCGACCTTGGTCTCGCTGACCTGCAGGTAGACGATGCCGTCCTCGACCTTCTGCTCCGGCAGCTCGACGAACACCGACTGGTAGCCGCGGGCCTGGTAGACCTTCTGCAAGGCATCGCGGGCGCCCTCGATATCGCTCAGGGCTTTCTGCGGGCCGAGGAAGGGATACACCGCTTCTTCGATGGCCCGGGCATCGAGCACAGTGTTGCCGCGCACGAAGTACTCATTCACATCCACCAGCCGCGCGGGCGCGGCCTCGCCTTGCGCCGCGCCGCCTTGCACCGGTTCGCCCTCCACCGGGCCGCCCTCCTCGGCCAACAACGGCTGGCTCAGCGCGACCAGCGCCAGCCAGCCGCACACCGGCAGCCAGCGCCTGGTCGGCCCCGGCCGCCCCCTATCGAACAGATGCTCCACACCGCCCCCTAGATTTCCAAGAATGTCCAACCGCGTCGAAACCGCCGTCGCCGTCTGTACGGCGTTTGGCCGCCTCAATTGCTCAAGGTCGATGTCGTGGCGTGCTTGGCCAGCCAGCTGTGCAGCAGCGCGAAGTTCAACGAGAACTCAGGCATTTGCAGCAAGGCGCCACAGAACACTTCACCGATGATTTTCTGGATCAGCAGCACCGCCCGCGCGTCGTTCAACAGCGTGGCGATATCGCGGCTCAGCACGCCGAGGCTCCAGACCTTGTGGTTCAGGTCCAGGCCGACGAACCAGCGAAACAGCAGGTTGTAATTGAGCTGCTCGTACAACTGCTGCTCGCCGGGCACCGAATACAGCAGCTGCAACAGCAGGATGTGCATCACCGTGCGTGGGGCGATAAGCATGCCGGGCTCGGCATCCAGGCCCTGGAGAATGTCGCGGTGCTGGTCGAGCAAGGCGTCGATCTGCGGGCGCAGCAACACCAGCGAATGGCCCGGCGGGATGTAGCTCGACACCTCCTTCAAGGCGCCCTGCCAGTCATCCTGGGAAACGATCCAGACCCACGGCGCACCGTAGCGATAGACCGACACCGGCTTCTTGCGCGCGGCCTCGACGATCTTCGACAGCCGCTGGTCCAGCTCCTGCATGCCCACTTTCGCGTAGCGTTCCATAGTCCCCATCACCTCACTCCCGGCGTCCCGCCTCGGCTCAGAACAGTGGCCAGAAGGCCCCCTCAAGCGCGTCACATATCCATGACGGGACTGGCGAAGTGCTACCGAACTTTTGTCACAAAAGCTTCATTCAGGAGAGGGAGGGACTTGTCCGAGATGCCCAGGAACACCTGCGCACCCGACTAGGAAATACGGGATGGCGGCCTGCAGGAAAGACGGGGGAATCGGCGAGACAGCCCGCAGAAAAGCAGGCTGGAGAAGACTGGGGGCCCGCGTTCATCGGCAAGCTAGTCCGGAGACCTGCAGGAGCGGCCTGTCGGCGCTCGATTGTCCGCGATAGCGTCGGCACTGTCGCGGGTGATGCTAGATGGGGTACAACCCCCTACAAAAACTGCCCGTCTGGCAGGCCCAGATCGATAACCCCACTGGCCAATGCCGAAGCCACCGCCCTGGCCTTCGCCGAAAGCAGCCGCAACAGCACGACCTTCCCCAGCGTATCGCTGCGCAACGCCCCGTCGTGCCGGTTACCGATCAGGACCACATCCGGCGCAATCGTCCAACCGCCGGCCCGGGCATAAAAAGGAACCAGCGGCGGATCGCAGGTAAAGACGCCAATATCGAGATGGCTGTGTTCCATGCAGCGAGTGGCCGCGGCGACTGTCCTCAGCCCCAGGCCTTGGCCCTGACAGTCGGGATCGGTCATGACACAGCTGAGCCCGCCAATCTCGAAGGTATCGCCGCCATGTTCGATGGTCTTCATGACAACGGCGGCATAGCTGACCACCCTGTCAGGCGCGCAGATATAAAACGAGAATGCGTCGAACACAGGATCGTGCAGCGCTGCGACCGCCGCTTCTTCAGGCGCGTCCGGCTCGGGATAGACCCGCTGCTGCAACAAGGCAAATGCTTGCTGCAAGGCTGAAGAGGCCCGGTTGTAGGCAATAGCATCGACAGCCCCCGGTTGCGAGGGCTTGAGGTCTGTCATGGGTTTGTCCTTGTCTGGAATGACCTGGTGGATACAGCGATATGCTTGCATGCCGGTTTACTGAAATTGATCAGACAGGATGGTATTTCCCATACTGAACATGAAAAGCGCTCGCTCGGCAGTCGCTCCTTATAGTTGTATTTAACCTCTAAGAATTTTGACTGCGATAACTTCCAAAAAAAGACTCACCAACAACACCCATCCGATGTACTGCAACATAAGCAATCGCCCCTTGAGAGGCTCCGGAAAGTTCTCGATATCCCCCTTGTCCAACGCCCCATGCTTAATGAGATATTTCGAGAACAACAAACAGTTGCCCACTCCCGCCACCATCATCATCTTCCCCCAAGGCCCCATGAATAGATAAAACCGATAGCTATTGATCAGCGAGCAGTTCTTGACCGCCTCCAGAATGCTATCCATGCGGGTATAGCCTAAATAAAAGTAGTACCCAATCAGGGTAAACATTCCGAGAAACGTAACTCCAATAAACACACCCAGAACAATATGCGTTGTGATGATTACCATGTATTTACTCCCTCATAAATCAACTCTCCCAAAAACTCTCCGGCTGACTCTCCGCCTTTAGTGGCAAAGTAGCTCCCACCACCTGCCACAACCAAGCCACAGACTACAGAGCCAATACCACCCGTAGGGACTCCAATAGCCAAACAAACTCCTCCCGCGCCACCCAGACCGATTAATCCCCCCAAAACGGCACCACCGGCCACTCCCCCCGTAAAGCTTCCGGCTTCTGTAAGCCGTACCTTCTCACAAGCCTCCTTACTCCCCGCTGAGCAAACATCCTGAACCTTCACATAAGACGCTCCACCACCCAATGCTGTCCCAAGCCAACCGCCCCACTTTAGAATCCTGGAGGCTCGGGAAACACCTTCAATATGCGTTGCATATCCCGGTATCTGCCCCACCGCGCCCGCCTGGGTCCAGCGATGCACCAGACTCCGACTGGAGATCCCCAAGGCACTCTTAAGGCTGGGGTGATCGGGAAAGGCAATGCTCATTTTTGTAATGGACAGCAGGCTAGCGTCCAACTGTGCAAACAGCTTTCTCCTTTCACTGAAGAACTCAACGCT
Organism: Pseudomonas sp. GW456-L12; assembly: GCF_059424045.1. NCBI lineage: Bacteria > Pseudomonadati > Pseudomonadota > Gammaproteobacteria > Pseudomonadales > Pseudomonadaceae > Pseudomonas > Pseudomonas sp. GW456-L12. The sequence goes on along the minus strand of NZ_JBWKZA010000006.1, from coordinate 162,875 downwards.
GCGCAGATGCCCATCCCGCAGAAAGAACTTCTGATGAAGCGCTTCGATATCCAGCAAGGTTCTTTTCAGGCCATCCATATGATTGCCCGCGGCCGCCGCCCCCACGTTTAATGCCGTTGAGCCATAGGACAGTATCGATTCAACCTGCGCCCGGTACTTGAGCATAAAGGCCGCTTCCTCATCGCTCATGGACGCCAACACCGCGCTGACCTTCTCCGCCGCTTCCATCAGCAGCGCTTCTTCGCGAGTGCACTGGTAGTTGTCAGGATGACTGAGCACGACGAGTTGCCCAGGCTTGGCATCGTTTGAGAGTTGAGGATTGAGCCGGCGAAATTTCTCCAGCACAGCTTCATCGGCCTGACCGAACAGCACCGTCTCCAGCGCCGCTCGGCTCATGGGCGTTTGCACGATATGAAACCCCGGCTCTACCAGATGCTGCGTGTCCTGCACGGACAGCGGCGGTGAAACGATATCGCCATGAGCAACGCTCAGGCCGCGCACCTGATCCCGCGGCACCGCATCGGCAAACTCGTTTTGCGGGTAGCCCTTATGAATGGCGTCGGCCCATCGTTGGGTATTGATCACCGCCGGCCCGACGCAATCGCTGTCGAGCGGGATGGTCGGCTGATTCCCGGAGCAGACCGTCCACTGGGTCGCGATAAGCCGATTGGCCCCGCTCGGACAGCCGCATTGCACCAGGCCGCCCTCCACCGCCGTGGCTTGCTGGTCATCCACCCAGGTGTGATGGCCTTCGGCGATAAAACCGACCGTCTGACATACCGGGCACCAGACCGGGTCGGCAATGCGGGCGACCCGTTGATTCACGACAAAGGTGGTGGCCGAGCCGGCAATGACCTTGCCGCCGGTTGTGGTGGGGTCGCCTTCCCTGATGACAAAAGCCATGGCGTACGTTCCTGGTGAGGGATGGGCCCTCGAACGTAACGACGCATAATCGACTGCTGAATCAGGCGATCCTGAAAAGCTTGCCCCTCTGAAACCCGCGCAGAACAAAGGACAACGGACGGCGATTGGCCCTACACAACTTGCAGAAAGTGCTGACTTGTCCGCCCCGGAAACCGCGTCCTATATTCCTTGCTCGCCCATAAGGCGACCGGGTTTGGCGACCTGGCCACTCATCTACAAGCAGTCACGCTTGCAATCTTTGCCATCGAGCCTTTATGTTCGCGGCGATCTTTTATGGCGGCTGTGCGCGGGAGATCTTCGGATCTGCCGATTTGTGGATGGTCGGTTCGCCAACCTGCGTGCAGCTGCCACCCTTTCGTTTGGCGACGACGGCAGCTCCTCTCATCCGCGAAGGAGTACCCCATGAACAAGCAATACATCCCCCTCACGGGCATCGACAGCCTCATCCCCTGCCTGCTGATCGACAAAAACACCCCACTCGACGTCCTCCACGCCAACAGCGCAGCCCGCCTGCTGGCCGTTACCCAAGTGCTGGAAAGCCTCGCCCGCCTCGACCTGAAAGACGCCGACGGAACCGACCTGCAACACCTGGCCAACGCCGGCGCCATCCTGCTGCGTGATAGCTGCGACCTGCTCGACGTCATGGGCTGGCGCCTGCAGGCCTGACACCCGGTACCTGTAGCCGCTGCCGCAGGCTGCGATCGACTGCGCAGCAGGCGCAAGGTTTTGGGATCGCTGAAGGCCTTCGGCCTTATCGCAGCCTGCGGCAGCGGCTACAGAGCAAGCGTCGGGAAACTAAGCGCTCGGGGCCCCATCAACCTGCGGGCGCCCGGCAATTGAACGACCTGGATTCAGAGCTGCTTGGCCATGGACTCGCTGATGGCCTGTAAACCAGCCTCGGTGATTAGTTTCCAGTCATTCTCGGTAATCATCTGCATGCCTTCGCGTTTCAAGGTCTTGACCTCGACAGGCGCGGACGCGCTACCGGTGTCCACCTTCAGGTGCGATTTGTTGTTCACCGCAACGGAGAACGCACCCGGCGACATCCATGACCAGAACTCGACCACATGCACGGTGATGGTCCTGGCGTCCGGCGCTTGCTCGGTGCTCGGCACCACTTGATAGCCGGCTTTGCCATAGGCTGCGCCGATGCTCTTGGCAATCAGCGCGCTGACCTTGACGCCCTCCGGCAACAGCACATCGCCCAGGCCCATGCCATAGCTATTGCGCTTGCGCGCAATCGCGCGCTCGGTGATCGCCTTGTCGTCGATCTCGCCATTCTTCAGCGAAGGAATGTCGGCACTGCGCGGATCGGCTTCAAAACGACGCTCGTCGAGCACATTGATCACCACCTTCTGGCCGTTGCCACTGGCCACTTCAGGTCCATCGATGCCCACCACCGAACGGCTGGTGGCGCAGCCGAACAAGGCCGTGGCAACCAGCAGCAAGCTTGCGAGTTTCAGGTATTTCATGGCGACTTCAATCATTGGCATCCATCCGGTTCCGATTCAGAAAACAAGGTCGCCCGACGCCCCCAGGGTATTCGGGCGACGCAGGATAATGTGCAGAGCCATTAAATTGCCACTATCCAAATCATAAATCATCGCAAAGGCGGCGACCGACCACCGCTAGAGGTGCAGACAAAAAAAGGGGGCGATCAATGATCGCCCCCAAGCGTGTTGCCACGAGAGAACCTATAAGGTCAGTTGCCGCTGCTCCTCCTCGGTCAACTGCTGACGCGCCTGATCGCTCAGCGGCCCGGCGCCCAGCACCTGCACCGGGCTGTTCGGGTTGTAACCGGGGTTGGCCCGGCTGGCGCCATCCTGGGTCGGAGCCAGGCGTTCCTGGCCGAAACTCAGCACCTGCACGCTAAACACCGACGGCATATTCTGCCGCGCCGCCGCCCGCTGCTGGCGCGCCACATCCTCGGCGGCCTGGGTCGCCGAAGACGCCGCCGAACTGGCCGACGTCAGGGCCCCGGTGTTGACCGACGCCACCACCGGAATCCCGGAAGACTTGCCCTGGGTCTGGATATTCGCGGCGTTGACCACTTGCAGGGCGAAGATATTGACGTTGCCCGACACCCGGATCCCCGCCTCGCCGGCGTCGATGGTGCCCAAGGGCGCCAGCAGGTCGATATCCCCGGCGGGCACCTCGGCAATCGGTGCCAGGGTGGCGATCCCCGCCCCCGAGCTCGGCACGTTCGACGACAGCGTGACATTGCCCCAGTTGTCGTAGACCCGCTTGGGCGGGGTGTAGATCACGGTGGTCTTGGAGCCGCGCCCGGCGTTGATGTCGCCGGCGTTCGACCAGCCGAGGATCGACCCGCCAAAGGTGGTCATAACCCGGCTCTGCCCCAGCAGGATGCTGCCTTGGGAATACAACTGGATATCGCCGGCGCCCTGGGTGATGACCCCGGCGGTGGCCGGCGGCGCTTCGCCTTCGATGCCGAATACCTGCTGCCCGCCCGGGGTGAGCATCTGGATATCGCCGCCAAACAGGGTGTGTACGCCCGCGCCGCCGTACATGGTTATGTCGCCGTCGTAAACGATCGGGTTGCCCGCCACATCCTTGGTTGGCAGCAAGGAAGCGATCGCATTGCGACTGCGCAGGAAGCTGCCGAAACGCGGGCCGTTGGCATCGTTGTATTCGCGGCCGCCCTCACGCAGTTCCTCGAAGTAGACGCGACGGGCGAAGACCCGCTGCTGCTCCGCCGGCAAGCTGGCAAAGTAGCCCCGCGCCTCGTCGCCGGAACCCTCGAAGGCAAAGCGCTCCTTGAGCCACTGCAACAATTGCGCTTCATAGGTCTTGGCGACTTTGCCCCGTTGCTCGGCCAGCGGCACGCCGGCCTGAGCCTGGTTGATCGGGTCCAGGTACGGCGTGACGAACTTCAGGTAATCCAGGCCGGCGGCCCCGACACCGGCCTGCATGACGATGCTGGCGCCAGGCCGCGAGTCGCCGGCCACCACCGGACCGAGACTGCTCACCGAGGCCTTGTCCTGCATCAGGATATTGCGTCCGGCGCTGATCTCCAGCGTGCCGGGGCCGGCGACGTTGAAGGAGCTGAACAGCAGGTCGCGTCCGGCGGAAACGATGGAGATATCGTTGGGGTTGTTATGGACAAACAGGTTGCCGCTGCTGGTGCCGACATCGGGCATTATATTCCCCAGGGAACTGGCAATGATGCCGGGGACCCCTGTCGGCTCGCCCAAAGCAGTTCCCGAGTTGACAATATCGCGCCCCGCCTTCATCCACACCGGCCCGGCCGCTTCGTACCAGGTTTGTCCAAGCCGTGAACCGGCGGCGAAGTTCAGTATTTCACCACTGCGCAACCCGACTATATCCCCGCCAACCGCATAAAAGCGCGCCGCGTCACGGCTGGCAAACTGATTGCTGGCGGTGTTGGAACCAAAGGCAAACAGCGAAAACTCGGCCTTGGTGTTCGGGATCGTAATGCCATCGCTGCTCAGATTAGTCACTATGGGGTTAGCTATGGGGTTATTAGGGTCCATACCCCAACCCGCGAATGCCGGTGTAAAAGGCGTGGGCATCGCGCTCAGAGCGGCTCCAGACTGGTTGATGGAATACCCGCCGGCATAAATCGAATCCCCGGCCAGCACTTCCAGGCGACCCTGGGTCGACGGCGCCAACAGCAACGCGTACTGCGAGTTGTTACTCGTACCCCCCAACGCCGAGCCGCCGATGAACACATCGCCACTGACGGCAACTGCGCTCAATTGCGAAGGGAAGATGAATCGGCCATCGGTCGGCGAGCTGTTGCGGTTGCCAATAGGTTGACCGTTACTGCCTATATCACCGGCCTGCACGCTCGGGGTCAGATTGCCACCCGCCGAAAACAGGTTGATCGCAGTGCTATCGGTCCACAGCGAGAACCAGCCATAGCCCCCCGTTCCATAAGAAGTACCGTCATAGGTGAATGCCGAGGCGTTTTCAGTAGACGTCCGCCCTGGGTCGCCCGTACCGGCCAGCACCAGGTCACCACGGGTGGCCAAGCTGGCCGTGGCGTCGCCGAGCATCAACACCATGCCCCCTGTCGCGGTGCCCAGGGACGCATTGAACGGATCGTAGGCGCGGGTCTCCTTGCGGTCGTTGGATAGCGCGAGACTGCCATAGTTCAAGGCAATCCCCCCCAGGCTAGAGGCTTGCAGGCCGAGCGCGCCACGCAGGTTGCTCAAGACTCCGTTCAGACGCAGATCCTGCTTGGTGTAGTCGGTGGAGAGCGGATTAGTAATCGATGATGTAGTGGTGGCGGCCCGAGCCGACAATCCGGGGTTCAGACCGCCACCGACGCGCACATCCAGATCGCCACCTCCGGTCAGCAACAACTCGCCTGTCGGGGTCACTCGGCCGCTGCTGCCCACCGCCAGCACCAGCCCCTGACTGCGTGGCGAGGAAACCGCGTCCGGAGCACCACGACGGCTGAGCAAGCCGGCATCCCCCCCCACGTCCAGGGTCAGATTGCCGCCACCCAAGGTGCCGATACCGGTAAAGCCCACCAGCATTGGCAACTGCGCAATCAAGCTGCTATCGGGATTACCGGTGTTCTCGCCTCCGCGGCCACTCACATAAGTACCGAAGTTGATCCACCAACTGGCAGGAATCGGTGTAACCCCGGCCGTGTCGCCCGTCCCCTGACGCCAGAGCCAATTGCCCAGGTTAGAACTGGCCAATTGAGTACGAGCATTCTCGTTACGCGGAAGGGTGTAGCTGCTGAACACATCGCCGGTCAGACTTCCACCGCTACGCAACAGCAGGTTGCCGCCCTGATCCGGGTACCAGGCCGCATACAGACTCCCTGGGCCCTCGTTGACCAGGGTTTCGTAAGCAGCCCCTGCACTGCCCAGGACACTGCCATCGCTGCCCCGACTGCGCGCCTGATCGAAAGCAGCCTGCAGATCGCCGGCTCGTGCAGCCGTCGAAGCCCCGGCGGTATAGACCCCATATGACGACTGCATGGCCACATTACCCGCCGCCAGCAGCTCCAGATCCCCGGTCCCGGTGCGCAATACGCTGAAGTGCTGGGTGACTGGCGTCACTCTGTTCACCGGGCCGACGATGACCTGCTCCGGCGTGCCGGGAATGGCCTCGCCCAGCGAGACACACAATCCATCCGAACACCAGGACTCATACTCCGCCGTCACCGGCGTACCCTCGATAAAGCTCGGGTCGATCAACACCCCGAGATCGCTCCAGACGTAGTTGAAGCGATTGCACAGGCCATCGACACACCAGCTTTCATCGGCTGGAGAAACCCGCGTGCCTTCAATGAAGCTCGGGTCGATCAACACCCCCAAGTCGCTCCAGAACCATGCGCCGCCCGGACGCTCCGGAGTCCCCGGGATAATGATGGTCTCGTGCCCCTCGAAGACCGCGTAATGGGTGTCGGCCAAGGTCAGGTCGCCAGCCATCACCGGTTTGATCGCCCGGGTGTCGGCCGCCTGGGTATCGGCCCCCGAAACCAGGCGCATCGACCAGGACAACGAGCCTTCCGGCAACAACGGAGCGACGGCCCAGTTGCTGCCCTGGCGCCCGCCGGTCACTGTGCGCAGGGGCACCGAAATCACCCCGGACGGCAACTTGACATCGGTTTCCGACGGGATCAACGCGCCCACCTTGAGCGCCAGCGAGCCTGCCAGTTGCACGCCGTCCGGGTTGTTCGGGCCAAAGCTGTCGCGCCTCGGCAGCGGCACCCCGGCCGGCCAGGTCATGGCGCCCAACGAGGCCGCCCGGGGCAGCCGCGTTCCGGCGTCCAGGGTCATGCCGCTGGCCAGGGTCACGGCCTCGCGGATCAGGGTGCCGGCGGCATACACCTGATTGCCGGCGCTGTCGCGCACTGCCGCTTGCAGCACGGTGCCGGCCGGCAGTTCCAGCGGGGCCTGCAGGGTCGCCTCGACCGGCAGCACGGTCCCCTGCGCCAGGCGTACCGGCTTGATCGGCAAGGCGTAGTTGAGGGTCTTGCCGGGCGGGAACAGGCTACCGTCGGCCAGCGTCACCCCCGGCCCCGGCACCACCACGTCGCCGCCAAATGACTGACGACCGGGAGTCAGGACCCAGCCGGCATCGTCCGGGGTCGGCGGCGGCGGCGCGAAACCATCGTTGATACTGCCGTAGATATCCAGGTTGCCACCGGCGCGAATCACCAGGTTGCCCGGTTCGCCGGAGCCATACACCGCAGTTTTCTGCGCATGGGGATTGACGCTGGCATAACGATAGCCGGAGAGGTCCAGGTCACCGCTGATCACCAGATCGCCCTGGGTGACGATCTCCAGCCCCGGGCGCAGGTGGAAGGCGTCGGCATAGCTGGCGTTGTTCAAACCGGCCAGCTTGCCGTTCATCAGGCCAGCATTGCCCAAGGCATTGTCGATAAAGCGCTGGCTGTCCTGATGCTTGGCGTCCAGGTAGGCCTGATCGATCACCTGATACGGCCGACCGCTGGCGGCCGGCGCTGTGCCCTCGGGGGCATCGGTGTAACGGGCGGTACCGTTTACCGCGATGGAACGGGCCCCCAGGATGTTCAGCCGGCCACTGGCGTCGATGGCGATATCGCCCAGGGTCGGATCGTTGGCATCCAGGCGCGGGGCATTGAGCTCCAGCGTCCCGCGGGCCTGGTCGTCGTACTGGCCGGGCGCCGTACCGGCAGCGACCGAGGTGCCATGGCGCAGGTCGATGCGTGCGCCGTCGGCCAGGGTCAATTGGCCCTGGCCAGAGTTGAGTTCGACCAGCGCACGGTTCGGCGAATCGATGATCTTGCCGTAGCTGTCGACCCGCAGGGCCGTGCCATGGGCATCGAGCAAGGCACTGCCGCCCAGGGTCAGGCCCTGGCTGGCGGCCAGGCGGATGCTGCCGACCCGCTCGCCGCTGGCGTCGATGCTGCCCAGCACCGTCAGCTGGCCGTTGTCCACGGACACGTTGACTTCGCCGGCCTTGAGTTCGTTGCCGATGGTCAGGTCGCCGCGCTTGATCTGGAAGCTGCGGGCGCCGAATACCTGGCCCTGGTTGAGGCGCTGGTTGAGCGCGGCGAAGTCCCCCAGGGTCTGCGCGCGGATATCGACGCTGCCAGCCTTGTAGGGCACCAGGGTGCCACCGGCGTCGTAATACCCGCTGCTGGCGCCGAGCAGCGCGCCTTGCAGATCCACCTGACCACCGCCCTCGCCCACCGCCAGCACTTTCAGATTGCCGCCGTGGTTGTTCTCTGCCGACAAGTCGATCCGCGATCCCGCCGCCTGGCGGATATCGCCCTCGCGGCTTTGCAGGATCACATCGCCGCCCCAGCTGTATTGGCTGACTTCGTTGAAGGTGACCTGGCGCCCGGCCAGGTCCAGCTGCGCGCTGTCGGTCAGGTTCAAGGCATGCTCGGCATTGACCGTCAGCTTGCCGCTAGGCAGAACCACGGCGCTGTCCAGTCCGACGTTGTTACCGGCCAGCAACACTTCAGCGCCAAGGCTGTCGATGGCCGGCAAGGCCGCCTGCTGACCCGGCGCGCGGCTCAACCGCAGGTCGCCCCCCGCCGTGAGGCGATTGACCGAACCGGCCTCGCCGGTGAGCAACGGCGTGCTGATATTCAGGTTGCCGCCGCTGTAGACGAAGCCCTTGCCGGCTTCATAGGCCCCCTGGGACTGATAGACCGCCAGGCTGCCCTTATGGTTGGCGGTCAGGCGTTCGCTGGCGCTGAGGTTGACGTTGGTAAAGCCCAGGGCCAGGCGTGAGTAGTCGGCCAAAGGATCGGGCTGAGTGTTGGGGCCATAGCCGAATTCGATGCGCCGGGCCTGGATTTCCAGGGTGCCGCTGCCGGTGCCGGCACCGTTGGCGATCACCGCGGCGGGCGTACCGGCGACCCCGTTCCAGATCAGGTTGCCGGTCTGGATCAGCGCCACATCGCCGGCCGCGCCGGCGCCGTAGATCGCCGGGGTACTGAGCATCAGGTTGTCGAGCATCGACTGGCCATTGCTGTCCAGGGTGCTCAGGGTGGTGCTGCCGTAGAAATTCAATGACTGGCCGGCGGTCAACGACAGGGTTTCCAGGGCCGGCGCCCCACTGGCGATATCGCCGCGCAGCAAGCGGTTCATGACGTCCTGGTTGAGGGTCAACCCCGACGGCAGTGCATTGCGCGCCTGGGCGGCGGCCAACGCCTCTGGACTGCCGACATTGATCCCACCGACCGCCAGCGCCAGGTGACGGGTGCCGTAACGCACCGCGTCCCCCAACCTGAAGGTGTTGGTGGTGGCGAAGGCAATGGTGCCTTGGGAGTACAGCGTGGTTTCGCCCTGGCAGGTAGCCTGTGCACAGTCCCCGATCAAGATACTGCCAGGCCCCCGGGAAATATCGCCCTCGGTCGGCGCGAGCATTTGCAGCACACCGTTGGAGACAGCCAGCACGCTGCGAACTCCGGGTTGGTAGATAAAACCGTCGGTGGAGTCATAGGCAGCGTCGCCACGGCCCAGGGTGTTGATCGACGCGCCCTGCTCGATCTGGATCGCGCCACTGGGCCGGCCGGAAACGAGGAACACTTCAGGCGCCGACAAGGTCACGCCCTGGCGCAACGTCACCGAGTTCGCGGCCTGGTTCACATCGAAGCCAACAAAATTGCCACCCTGGCCGTACACCACGGTCGGTGCTCCGCCAATGCTCATGCGGGCCGTGCCAATGGCGTTCAGGTCATCGGCATGGAACGCCACCCCGTTGCCGCTGGCAGTGGCCCCGGCCGGCAGAATCTCGATGGGGCTGGAGCTAGATCCAGACATCACCTCCAGGCCCGCGCCAAAACCGCCTTCGGCCGCCGCCGAACGTGCTACCCCAGCGAACTTGAAGCCGTTGGGAGAACCGTTCTGGCCCGCGATCAAGCTGACCCGCAAGGTTTTGCCATCGGCCTCCAGCGCCGCCCGAGGCACGCCCTGGCGCGCGGCATCGCTGCGCACGAAATCGGCATACGGGGTTTCGTTGTATTGCGAGTAACTGCGCAGCACCGCGGCCGGGGTCAGGATCACCAGGTGGCTCAAGGCATCCTGAATCCCGGTCTGGGCAATGGACAGCCGGCCGGCGCTGGACCAGGAGCCGTTGCGCATGGCCGCGCCGCGGGTCAGCGCGGTCGCGCCGAATGGCGCGGCCAAGCCATTGATCTCGATCCGGAACGCCCCCGGCAGCAAGGCATAGGTCGACGGCAGCAAAGTGTAGGTGCCCGCCGGCAAACCGGGGACGCCCGCGTCGATGCTGATCTGCTGGCCCACCAAGGGCGTTGTCGCCCCCGCCTCGCCACCGCTGGGCGCGACATTGGCCTGGACCCCGGGCACGATGGCATACACCGGGTTGGTGTCCAGCCCCGGCAAGGTAAAGCGGCCATCGGCGCCGAACTGCACCAAGGGGTTATAGCGCGCATCGGTCGAACCGCCGCGTCCGGACACGAACGCCGCGCCCAGCAACTGGCCGCCCCCGGAGAGGTCCAGTACCGCGCCCTGCTGCACCTCGATCGACTGCCCCAGCAACTGCGCGCCCACCACTAGGTTACCGCTGGAACTGGTGCCGCCCACACCCAGCAAATCCACTTGCTGACCGTCGAAACGCCAGGTCACGCCGTCCACCGTGCCGCCATAGGGCAAGGTCAGGCCCGCGGCGCTGACCGACGTCAGGCTGCCCGGCAGCAGACTGAGTTGTTTGGTGTAGCGCAATATCCCCTCCTGGGTGCCCAGGGAAATATTGCCCAGGGGCGCCCGCAGCACGCCACCCTGCTCGATGACGGCCGCACCAAGGGTCAGTTTGCCGAACACCGAATAGGGTTGCGCCGGATTGGCGCTGCCGGTGCGCCCGGTACTCAGGGTGCGGTCCGGGTCGTAGTCCAGGCCATTGCCCCGATAACCCGCAAGCACCTGCGCCACCGCGCCGGTGGCCGGGTAGATCTGCGCAGCGGCCAGCCGCAGGTCGGCCTGGGTGCTCAGGTTGGTGTTGCGCGTATTGACGGTGCTGGCCAGGAAGCGCAGGTCGCCCTGGCTGATCAGTTGCGTGTCATCGAAGGCACGGCGGTCTATGGCCTGGCTCAGGCCGCTGGGGGTGGTGCCATGGGCACCGATACTCACGCCATCGCGGATGTCCAGTACGTTACCCGCCGTGACCAACAGGCTGCCCGTCGAAGCCTGGGTCGAAACCCCACCCTGCACGGTAGGGCGCATCGAGCGATCAGGTGCATCCACCGCGCCGACACCCGCCAGGCGTACATAAGGCGCGGCCAGTTGCACCCGCGAACCGGTCGCGGCGCCATCGTTCAACGCCAGGGCGCCGGCATACAGCTGCAGGCTCTGCCCCAGGGCCAACGACAGCGCGCCGTCGAAACTGATCAGGCCATTGCTGAGCAGCGACAGGTTATCGAAACCGCCCACCTGGACCTTGTCCAGCCCCAGCCGGGCATGACCATAGGTAAGGTCGCCTTGCGCGGCTTCGGGACCGGCGCCGCTGAGCAGCAAGCTGTCGGCGCTGTTCTGGCCAACCACCATCTCCCGCGCCTGGCGCACCCGCTGCGACGCATTGGTGCGGTAGAGCGGTGTCTCCAGCGCCACATTCAGTGAGCCGCCCGCCGCGCCGCTGCCACCAGCGTGGGCGCTGAAACTGCCGTCCAGGTACAAACCGTTGTTCGACGCCAGGGAAATACTGCCGCCGCCGCTGGCAATCGCCACCGGCCCTTGACCCGCCACATCGACTATGGCCTGGGCGCCGGAAGCCTCCAGGCGCGCGCCTTCACGCACCACCACGAATTGATTGGCCGCGCTGGCGATACCGGTCTGCGGATCGATTTGCCCGCCGATCACGATGCTGCCACCCGCGTCCACCTTCCCGTAGCGACGCCGCAGGGCATCGGTCGCGGTAGCCGCCCGCGCGGCGACATCGAGCACCGCCTGTTCCCCCACCCAGATCGAGCGGCCATGACCGGCGCTCTCGACGTCTTCGGCCACATCCGGCGCAACCGAGATACCGCTCAAGGTGATGGCGCCGCCCCAGGCATTCAATGCACCGTCCACGGTCAACTGACCGATGCTGCCCAAGGTGATCGACTGGCCCGGATCGACACTGATGGCCGATCCCTTACCCACCACCAGCTGGGTACTGGCCATGTCCGCCGCGCTCGAACGCAAGGTGCCGGCCCGCAGGTTGATGCTCGCGCCCTGGCGCTGGCCGAGTACGGATTTGATCGGGTCTTCCTGGTAAAGCTCCGGTAGCCAGCGCTCCAGCACAGAGGTCAGGTCCGCGCCCGTTGCCATACTCCTGGCCTGATCGCCCAACAGATACACCGGTTGGGTCACCTCGACCTGTGCCCCGTCGGCCACCTTCAGACCCTGATTGCCGGTGATGTCATACGCGGCGAAGCCTTTGTCGAAGAACTGCGGGGCCAGCACCAGGGTGTCGGCAGCAGTGTCGGCGGCGCGCTCACCAATCAGCACCTTGCCGCTCTGCAGGCTCAAGGTGCCGCCACCGTTCACGCCATAGCCGCGCAACTCACCGTCCAAAGTGAGCGTACCGATAGCCGCCGCGCTGTTGGCATTGGCCGCCAGGGTGACATTGCCGCCCTTGCCGGCGCGGGTCTTGCCGTCGCTCATCAGCGCCGCGCCCGACGACACGTCGATCAGGCTGCCGCTCTCCAGTGCGACATCGGCGCTGCTGCGCAGCGAGACGCTGCCGCCATTGAGGTAAGGCAAGCGACTGCCATCGGCGGGGTCCAGCAACAGGTTGCTCCACAGACCGCTGGCGTCCAGCCGGACGCCACTGCCAACTGTCAGCGTCGCGCGCTTGCCCCCCGTCGCCGCCAGGGTGGTGTCGAGCTTGCCATTGCTGGTGATCTGCTGCAGCACATTGCCCAGGGCGAGACTGCCGCCATGGGCTGTCAGGTCGGCATCAACCTGCACCTGTGGCCCATACAGGGTGATATCGCCGCCGGAACTGACCTGCAGCGCACCATCAACCAGAATGCTGCCGGTGGCGGCGACCTTGATGCTGCTGAGCTGGAAGCCGTTGAGCTGCTCGGTGTCGAGCCACAAGGTGCCCTTGCGCTCATCGGGCAGAACAGTGTCCAGGTCCAGCCCATTGGCTATCGCCGCGGCCTGCCCCAGCACCACTTGCTTGACGGTATTGGCATCGGCACTCAGGGCGTACTGCAGGCTGGCGCTGTCCTTGACGTAGTAAGGCACATAAGCCCCCACCACCAACTGCCCGCCCCGGGCCACGGCGTTTTGTCCCTGCTGGTAGCCATCGAGCCCCGGGCGTGGGGCCTGAGTCTGGCGATCGCCCTGGAAGGTATCACCGACGATCTGCCCTTCAAGTACCGCATGGCGAGTGCTGACTTCCAGGCGGCCGGCGTCTCGACCCACGCTGTAGCCTTGTTCGAAACGCTCGCGGGGGGCGATCAACGGGTTGTAGTGATACTCGGTCTGGCCCCAGCGCACGCTGTGTTCTTCGAAGCCCTTGTAGAGCCCGCTGTAGAGAATGTCACCCGGAGCCCTGGACAACTCGATCAGCCGGCCATCGGCGGCCCGCAGCCAGGTCTGCTGGATCATCCCGTCCTGCACGTCCAGGGTGCCGCCGGAGAGGTTGATCTGCGAACCCTGCTGAGTCACTACCTCATTACCGCTCAGACGTACGCTGCCGCCCTGGGCCATCCATTCGCCGATGTTGTGCGGCTGGGTTCCCAGATAACCGCCCACCTCCAGTAAGCCGCCAGCGGTGTACCAGCGATCCGTGGCGTAGCCGTTGGTCCCCGCCGGGACCAGCACCAGCTCGCGGGTGTCGACCCAGACATCGTTGCTGTTGAGGTTCTTGCTGTCGCGGTTGACCGAGGCGTCGCGCTGCTCGTTGCCCTGGATATTGACCTTGACGCTGTTGGACTCCATCGCCACCTTGACGCCCACCGCCCCCGACACATCGATCACCGCACCGTCGCGCACCAGGCTGCGCTGTCCGGCATTCACCGCGACCTGGCCGCCGGTGGCCAGGGTGATCGAACCGCTCTGGAAGTCCACGGTGCCGCCGCTGATGATCTCCACCAGTGACTGGTCGCGACGATAGGTATCGGCCGGCGTCGCGTTGCCAGCCTGGTTCAAGGCGGGCGTCAGCAACCCGTCCCGCTGGCTGTCCAGGGCCGTGCTGCTGTCGATCAGGATCGCGCTGGTACTGCCCTCGCCCAGGGTGACCTTGGCGTCGCTGCCCCGGGCATTCAGGTGCAGGGTGCCACGGGCGTCCACCGAGGTGCTGCTCAGGGCCAGGCCTTGTTGCAGCACCTCCTGGGCGCTCAGGGTGATGTCGCCGGTCGCCGCCAGGATCGAGCCATGGTTGCTGACCTTGCCGCCGCCTGAAGCGACGACCTCGTTACCACGGGTGGTCGAGGTCGGGTTGCCGTCGGTGCTGTAGCCTTTCTTGATCACAAAGCTGTCGCCGGCGACCAGAGCGGTCTGGCCCCGCGGGGTGTTGATGCTGCCCGCGTTATCCACTTCCTTGCCGAGCAACAGCACATAACCGCCGCTGGAGGTGGAAGAACCAGGCGTGTGGGTCTGGAGCAATGCGCCCTGCTCCACCAGCACCTTGCCAGCGGCGTCGCTGAAAGTCGGCGCACTGTCGCTGGCGCTGAACAGCCCACGGTTGTTGAACTGCTCGTCGCTGATGGTGGTGGCTGCAGCCACCAGGTTGCGCACATTGATCTGGCTGCTGCCGCTGAACACCACGCCGTTACGGTTGAGGATCATCACCGTGCCGTCGGCCTTAAGCGCGCCCTGGATCTGGCTGGGCGAGGTGCTGTTGTTGACGCGGTTGAGCGCGGCCCAATCGGCGTTCTGCTGGAATTCAACGGTGGTGTCACGGCCGATATTGAAGGTTTCCCAGTTGAGAATCGCCTTGTCGGCGGTCTGCTTGATCGACACCAGCGCCTTGCCGTTGGCATCGGTCTGCACCGGCCCCTCGGCATTGACGAAGAGCGGCTTGCCGTCGGCCCCGAGCAGCACATTCAGGCCATTGCCCCCCAGGCCGTTATGCACAGTCTGTGGAGCGGTCAGCGCCGCCGCGCGCCCGGCCGCTTGCGCGGCCTGCTGGGCGGCGATGGCGGCCACGGTGTTGTTGAGGTTGCTCATCGAGCGTTGCAGCTGACTGCTGACCCGCTGCTGTTGCGCCAGGGGCGGCGGTGTACCGACCGCCAGCCCTGCCCCGCCGGCTCCGTGCGTCCCCCCGTTCTGGCCACCTCCCATGGCCCCGAACCAGCCCGAACTGAAAGCCTGGGGCTGCGCCGCCTGGGCCGTGCCGGCGAGCATCAACAAGGCAATGGCATGCGCCAGCGGCTTGAGTCGCAGCACCGGCTGCCCGGCGGCAGCGGAGGCGTTGATGAGTCGGGAAACAGGTAGATTCGGCTCAGAGCGCATCACTTGCGAGTCCTTCTTACGGTTCGGGCGAATGGCGGATGCAGCGGTTGACGCCAAAACATTCGCGGGGTTACTGCTAAGGCGGTTATGGGCAGGCGCGACCGAACTCTTGTCATGCAAAGTTCATCTGCGCGACAACAGGCGGAAACGAGAAAGCCGGCAATGACCTGAGCCATTGCCGGCTGTTACGCGAACCCTGCCGAGGGCGGGGTATCAGGCCGGACGACCGATGCCGTTGCAGACGTTGGTGTTGCCGACGCGCAGGGCGCTGGAGGTGTTGTAGAAGGTGTTGTGTACAGCGGCCTGCCAAGTAGCCGACAGCGGGATGAAGGAGTGGCTCGACACCGCAGTGTTGTTGCCACCGGTGTAGTGGGTATTGAGGAAGTTGCGGATGCGCAGGTTGTCACCGGCGTCCTTGTAGCACTGGCTGAAAACCAGGTTGGTATAACCAACGATTGGATAGCCGGTGCTTGGGTTAGGGAAGGTCGGTACCCAATCCCGTGGATTGGTGACGTCCTTGCCGCTGAGAGGATCGGTCGGTGGACGTTCAGTATCCAGGGTGATCTGCACGTTGACTTCAGTTGGCAGGAAACCGTTGACCGTTGCCACCTTGGCAGCGTTGTTGAACTCGGCGAAGTCAGGGCTGACATAACCGATGGCGCCATTGGTGCTGGCCACGTTGGAAGCGATCGCGCCGCTACCGGAAACGCCGATGTAAGTCGAGCCGGCTGGAGCGTTGGTGGCCGGGTTGAAGCCCACGGCGGTGGCGAAGTTGTTGCTGGCGGCGGGTACCGAGGCTTGTTTCACCGCGTTCAGGTGAGTGGTGAAGATTTCGGTGGTGCCACTGCCGTCAGTGCGATAAACAACCTTGATCGGCAGGTCTGGACCGGCAGCCCCGGCGAAGACGACTTGATTCCAGTTTGTGATCTTGCCCGAGAAGATATCGGCCAGTTGAGCACTGGTGAGGTTCAGCGTGGTTTGGCCAGCGATGTTGTAAGGCACAGTCACCGAAGTGGCTTCGGCCGGGATCTGAACCAGAGGACCGAAAGAGGCACGGCCCTTATCGGCGCTGGCGTTGTAGGCGTTAAGTTCGGTCAGGCTCACGATCGAGTCGCTACCGGCGTAGTCGACGTTGATGCCAGCTGCCAGGTTGAACTTGGTGGAGTCATTGTTGAAGAAGGCCTGCTTGCCTGCGCCGCTGCCTACGCCGATGTAAGGGTTGAAGCCAGGAGTCGAGGAAGCCAGGATGCCGGTACCGGCGGTGGTGCCGTACAGGTTCTGTGGCAGAGTGGCACCGCCACCCACAACAGCAGCCATCGATTGGGCCGAAGCCAGAGCCGCTACGGCCATGGAAGCTGCGATCATAGTGCGCTTAAACATGAAGAATCTCCTTTCGTCGTGTGTATACGGAGGTCAATGGTTCTTGCATGACGCCATGGCGCTCAGATCCTCTGCCCTGCTCTGAGAGCGTTGTGCGGGGTGAGGCCATGGGTAAGAAGTTCGCAGTTTCCGGTGACAGATAAAGGAAAAAACCTCGGGAGAAAGACCTTGATTTTCAAAAACTTTCTCGGGTGTTCGAGGGCCCTGGCGCGGGCTTTTCAGCGCAGGTGACAGCGAGGTGTCGCGGGGCCTTTTGCCAGCTCTTGGCCAGGCGCGGCGCGGGTCTTTGGTTGGGGGCGCTGGGGGTGGTTGTGTATGACAGAACGAGGAACCCGAGTTCGGCGGATGTGCCGCTCGGGTGGTGAGGACGAGGCGGAAAAAATTCTCCGGGCCGAGGCTACCCCTGTAGGAGCGAGCTTGCTCGCGATGGCCCTGAACCTTGACGCGGTTCTTGCCGAAACATCCCGCTGCCTTGAGCCTTTTTCGCGAGCGAGCTCGCTCCTACAGAAAAGCGAGCCGGCAATCGATGTCGTTACTGCACCAGCTGGTTGATCTCGATGATCGGCAGCAGCACCGCCATGACGATCACCAGCACCACCCCGCCCATGACCACGATCATCAGCGGTTCGAGCAAGGCGGTCATGCCCATGGCGCGGCGTTCGATGTCGCGGGACAGGGTTTGCGCGGCGCGTTCGAGCATGGGTGGCAGGGCGCCGGTTTTTTCGCCGCTGGCGATCAGGTGGATCAGCACCGGCGGGAAGACTTTTTCCACCCGCAGCGCGGCGGCCAGGTTGACGCCTTCGCGGACCTTGGCGGTGGCGTCGCTGACGCTCTGGCTCAGACGGTCGTTGGACAGGGTCTGGCGCGCCGCTTCCAGGGCGCGCAGCAGCGGCACCCCGGCTCCGCCGAGGATCGCCAGGGTCGAGGCGAAGCGCGCGGTGTTCAGGCCCAGCACGAAACGCCCGATCAGCGGCAGGCGCAGCACCCGGCTGTGCCAGTTCAAGCGGGCCTGGGGATTGCGCAGGTACATACGCCAGCTCCAGAAGCCACCCGCCAGCACGCCGAAACACAACCAACCCCAGGCGCGGATGAAGTCGCTGGCGTTGAGCATCGCCAGGGTCAGCCCCGGCAGGTCCTGGCGTGCCTGGGAGAAGGCGCTGACCACCTGGGGCACCACGTAGCTGAGCAGGAAGATCACGATGCCCACCGAGACCAGCCCGACCACACCGGGGTAGATAAAGGCGGTGAGGATCTTGCCGCGCAAGGTGTTGCGTTCTTCGATGTAGTCGGCCAGGCGCTCCATGACCTGGGCCAGGTCGCCCGACTCTTCGCCGGCGGCGATCAGTGCCCGGTAGATGTCCGGAAAGTCCCGTGGCCGCGCCGCCAGGGCTTCGGCCAGACGCATGCCGCTGCGCACATCGGCGCGCACCGCGCTGAGGGTCTGGGCGATGTGCTTTTTTTCCGCTTGTTCGACCGTGGCGCTCAGCGCCGCCTCCAGCGGCAGGCTGGCGCCCAGCAGGCTGGCCAGCTGGCGGGTGGCCCAGGCCAGGTCGTTGTCCGACAGCTTGGCGCTGAACAGGCTCCCGCCACCGGCCTTGGGCGTGTTGCTCTCGACCTGCACCATCAGCGCCGTCAGCCCACGGCTGCGCAGCACGCCGAAAGCAGCGCTCTGGCTGTCGGCTTCCAGGTGCCCGGACTCGATCTTGCCGAGGGCGTCGGCGGCTTCGTAGCGATAGCGGTTCATCAGGCGTCCCGGGTTACGCGCAGGATTTCTTCAGGGGCGGTGGCGCCACTGCGCACCCAGCGCTCGCCGTCCTCGCGCATGCTCAACATCCCGGCGCGCCGTGCGGCGGCGCGCAGCGCCTGTTCGTCGGCGCCCTGGTGGATCAGGCTGCGAATGTCGTCGTCGATGCAGAACAGTTCGTGAATGCCGGTCCGCCCGCTGTAGCCGACCTGGTTGCAGGCCGGGCAGCCCACCGGGCGCCAGGTGCCGGGGGCGGTCGGGTCTTCTTCCTTGCAGTGCGGGCACAGCCGCCGCACCAGGCGCTGGGCCAGCACGCCGAGCATCGACGAGGCCAGCAGGAACGGCTCGACGCCCATGTCGATCAGGCGGTTGACCGCCGACACCGCGTCGTTGGTGTGCAGGGTCGCCAGCACCAGGTGCCCGGTGAGCGAAGCCTGCACGGCGATCTGCGCGGTTTCCAGATCGCGGATCTCGCCGATCATGATGATGTCCGGGTCCTGGCGCAGGATCGCGCGCAGGGCCAGGGCGAAGGTCATGTCGATCTTGGCGTTGACCTGGATCTGGCTGATGCCCGGCAGGTCGTACTCCACCGGGTCTTCGACGGTGAGGATATTGCTGGTGCTGGCGTCCAGCCGTGCCAGGGCAGCATAGAGGCTGGTGGTCTTGCCGCTGCCGGTGGGGCCGGTGACCAGCACGATGCCGTGGGGCTGGCGGATCAGGTGGTCGAGCTTGCCCAGCACTTGGGGGTCCATGCCTAAGGTTTCCAGTTGCAGGCGCCCGGCCTGTTTGTCCAGCAGACGCATCACCACCCTTTCACCGTGCCCGGTGGGCACCGTGGACACGCGGATATCGATGGGCCGCCCGGCCACGCGCAAGGCAATGCGACCGTCCTGGGGCAGGCGTTTTTCGGCGATGTCGAGCTGGGCCATGATCTTGATCCGCGACACCAGCGCACCATGCAGGGCCTTGCGCGGCGAGACCACGTCGCGCAGCGTGCCGTCGACCCGGTAGCGCACCACCGAATGGCTTTCATAGGGCTCGATATGGATATCGCTGGCCTCGTCCCGCGCGGCCTGGGTCAGCAAGGCGTTGATCATGCGGATCACCGGCGCGCCGTCCTGGGTGTCCAGCAGGTCGGTGATTTCCGGGATGTCCTGCATCAGGCGGTCGAGGTCGACCTCGTTCTCGGCGGCGCCGACCACCGCGGCGGCGCTGCCGGTGTCGGAATAGGCGCTGGCCAGCAGGCCGTCGAGTTCTTCGTCGCGCACCCGCTCCAGCCGCGCCGGGCCGAACTGGCGGCGCGCTTCGCTGATCGACCAGCCGGGGGTCGAGGGGCAGACCAGGAGTACGGCGCCCTCCTCGCCATGGCGCAGGAGGATGCGTTGGGATTTGGCCCAGGCGTAAGGGAGTTGGGGGTTCATGGGAGTAACTCCGGGGCTTGGCCGTGGTCGTGGGCTTGACCGTGTACATATCCGTTGCTGCGGTCACGGCGGCTGGCGGTTCCGCCCTTACGGCGGGGTCGGGGTACATATCCGTTGCTGCGGTAACGGCCACTGGCGGTTTCGCCCTTACGGCGAGTCACTTTGGAAAAGCCCCAAAGTAACCAAAAGGCTCTTGCCCCCAGCGTCCGGTCCTCGCTAGGGCTCGGATTCCCTCGCTCCGGTCCTGCTCCGTGGGCCGCCGCCCCAGGCCATCCATGGCCTGGGGCGGCTAACCCGGCATCCCTGCCGGGTTGCCCACTGCGCAGAACCTCCACTCGGCCTCCCGACGGGGCAAGAAAATCAAAAACAACGCGAGGCGACCTGCCGGTCGGCCTGTCTGAGAACACGTTCCCTGTAGCCGCTGCCGCAGGCTGCGATCGGGCGCGCAGCAGACGCAAAACCATCCACCTCGATCCGCCTGATGCACCGCGCCGCCTGGC